>SVPX01000041.1 GCA_015065665.1 Oscillospiraceae bacterium
TAGTTGTCTTCTTCTGGGGCTTCTCTTCTACAACAGGAGCAGGCTTCTCCATAGGCTTTGTGCACTTAAAGAACATAGCACTCATAGGAGGAATATTGATAACAATAGACTGGTCAAGGTTATGACAAGGCTCTGTTGTTGTCATAATGTCAGCAGGATTGTTTGCACAACCGTAACCGCCGTACTGGTCATCATCAGTATTGAATACTGTGTTGTAGATACCATACTGGGGAACACCGATTCTGTAATCGTGTCTGAACATAGGCTGGAAGTTACAAACTACAACGATATCATTGCCGTCCTTATCCTTACGGCGGAAAGCAATAATGCTCTGTGTATAGTCATCGTGGTGAATCCAGTCAAAGCCCTCCCAGTTGAAGTCAACCTGATGCATACAGGAGTTGTCCTTGTAGAACTTGTTGATATCAGCAAAGAAGTGATTCAGCTTCTGGTGTTTCTCATACTGAAGGAGACCCCACTGGAGTTCCTCGTTGCAGTTCCATTCGTCAAACTGACCAAGCTCTGTACCCATGAATGTGAGCTTCTTACCGGGATGAGCCATCATGTAGGAGTAGAATACGCGAACGCCTGCGAACTTGGTGTCATAGTCACCGGGCATCTTGTTGATGAGAGAACCCTTGCCGTAAACAACCTCATCATGAGAGATGGGGAGGAGGAACTTCTCAGAGAATGCGTAGAGGAAACTGAAGGTAAGGTTATCGTGGTGGAAAGGTCTCCACAGGGGATCCAGTTTCATATAGTGGAGCATATCGTTCATCCAACCCATGTTCCACTTGTAGTCAAAGCCAAGACCGCCGTCATAAACGGGACGTGTAACCATAGGCCAGGATGTGCTTTCCTCAGCAATCATCATTACAGAGGGATGATACAGGTGAACTGCTGTGTTAAGTCGTTTCAGGAACTCAACAGCCTCCCAATGCTCTCTGCCGCCTGAGGAGTTAGCAACCCATTCGCCGTCCTTACGGTTGTAGTCAAGATAGAGCATAGAAGCAACAGCGTCAACACGGATACCGTCAACGTGATACTTGTCAATCCAGAACATTGCAGAGGAGATAAGGAAGGAAACAACCTCGTTACGAGCATAGTCGAATACATATGTACCCCACTCCTTATGCTCACCCTTTCTGGAATCCTCGTACTCATAGCAGTGGATACCGTCAAATCTGCCCAGACCGTGAGCATCCTTGGGGAAATGTGCGGGAACCCAGTCGATGATAACGCCGATGCCTTCCTGGTGGCAACGATCAATGAATGCCATCAGCTGGTCGGGATTACCGTATCTGGATGTAGGTGCAAAGTAACCTGTTACCTGATAACCCCAGCTGCCGTCAAAGGGATACTCGGTAATAGGCATAAACTCAATGTGAGTATATCCCATCTCTTTGATGTAGGGAATAAGTTCGTCAGCAAGTTTATCATAAGAGAAAGTGTTGCCGTCAGAATATTTACGCCATGAACCTGCGTGCATCTCGTAAATGTTGAGAGGCTGTTCAAAGTGATTAATGCTGTTTTTGTACTCAAACCAGGCCTCATCCTGCCACTGGTGGTTACCAAGGGAGAAAACTCTGGAGGCATTGTCAGGTCTTGTCTGGCAATGGAATGCGTAAGGATCAGTCTTAAGGAGTTTTTCACCCCAGGGAGTCTCAACACAGTATTTGTAGATTGCGTACTCGCCGACACCCTCAATGAAAACTTCCCAGATGCCGCCATCATCGATTTTGTACATGTGGTTAGCATCCTGTTCCCAGTCGTTGAAGTCACCTACAACAGAAACTGATTTTGCGTTAGGTGCCCATACTCTGAACACTACACCCTGCTTTCCATCCCAGTTTTCAACGTGAGAACCGAAGAAGTCATAAGCACGGATAGCATCACCATCGTAGTAAAGCTGGATGTGTGATCTTTCGTCATTGAATGAATAGTTCATATATTTTCCTCCTGTTGGAATATGATATACATACTTGTACACCTATCTGTACTACTATATTATATCAAATGTGTTTGTTTTTTTCAATAAAAAACAAAATAATGATACACAAACTTTCTCTTTTTTGTTTGTACATAATGACGAAATGTTCCATAAAAAACGATATCTTGTTTATTATTTATGCTGTTATTAACGTAGTTGACAATCTGCGTACAGAGATTATAATTATTTATTAAGAATTAATGCAGTATAATGTCAGAAAGGAGGAGTATTGTGCAGAATAACGATTATATGCTTACGGGTTCTATCTCGAAAAGTATTGTTAAATTTGCCGTTCCTCTTTTTTTTGGCAATCTTTTTCAACAGCTTTATAATACTGCAGACTCGCTGATTGTTGGCAGGGTGTTGGGTAATACTGAACTTGCCGCTGTAAGTTCCACAGGTATGCTTATTTTTCTGCTTGTTGGATTCTTTCAGGGAATCGGTCTTGGTGCAGGTGTAGTTGTATCTCAGTTCTTCGGAGCAAAGGATACAAAAAATATCAGGCTATCTATACATACCTACCTTACGTTTTCGCTTATTATCGGTGCTTTTCTTACAGTAGCTGCCACATTACTTGCTCCGATTATCCTTCAGTGGATGGGTACACCAAGGGAGGTTATGCCCGATGCTGTAGAGTATATTCGTGTGTACTTTATGGGTAGTCTTGCCCTTGTAATGTACAATGCCTGTATGGGTATAATGCAGGCGGTGGGAGACAGTAAACATCCTCTGTATTATCTGATTGTTTCATCTCTTATCAATGTTGTACTCGACATTATCCTCATTGCATGTTTCGGATTCGGTGTTTGGGCAGCCGCTCTAGCAACTGTAATCTCTCAGTTCGTCAGCGTTTTCCTGTGTCTTTTGAGACTTTTCAGATCAGACGAGGAATACTCTGTCAGATTAAAGGAACTTACGCTTAATCCCAGAATGCTTGGTATGATTATGCGTATAGGATTACCATCAGGTGTTCAGAATTCTATCATCGCTTTTGCAAATGTGGTTGTTCAGTCTAATATCAACTATTTCGGAGAAATGGCAATGGCAGGTTGCGGTGCATATTCAAAGATAGAGGGATTTGCATTTTTGCCAATAACAAGTTTCACCGCTGCAATCACAACATTTGTAGGACAGAATCTGGGGGCAGGGAATAAGGAGAGAGTAAAGAAAGGTGCCCGATTCGGCCTCATCTGTTCGCTTATAATCGCAGAGATTATCGGAGTTCTTTTCTATATCTTTGCACGATTTCTCATTTCAGCATTCACCGATGAGCCTGAGGCTATCCTGTATGGAGTGCAGAAAGCACAGACCTGTGCTTTGTTCTATTTTCTCCTTGCGGCTACCCATTCTTTTGCTTCTGTACTCAGGGGTGCAGGAAAGAGCGTATTCCCGATGCTCACAATGCTTGTTTGCTGGTGTGTAATCCGAGTAGGTTTTCTGCTTATTGTGGTGCCTATAACCCAGACTATCCATGCGGTTAACTGGGTTTATCCCCTCACATGGTCACTCAGTACAATAACTCTATTTATCTATTATCTGGTCAATGATTGGTCAGATAGCAGTATAACCAAAAAAGGAAAAAGCCTGTGACTCTTTAAAAAAGAAGTTACAGGCTTTTGCTTGTTATTATTAAAGAAGAATTCAGTTGTTACCTACCGGAAATAGGAATAGATTCATTCGTCTTTTCACTTTTTCATAAGCAGATAGTATGCTCTGTAAAAAGGTCTGAACTTAAAAAACAGTTTCACAAACTCTATCACCTTTGCTTTGAAAGTTCTTGCTGTTTTTATATTCCACACAGTAAAGGAGAACGGATAAATTTTTTCTTCTTTAATCCGTTTCATTGTTTCTTTGTAGTTCAGACTGCTTTTTGGGAATATTGTAAGAGCGCCTATTGTTGCAAGGTGCTGTCGGCATTGAGTGTTCTTTACAATATCTGCATCACTAAAAGTATGGTTTTTCAGAATTTCCTTATATATATACGCCATTCTGAAAAGGTCTTTTGTCTGTTGAGTATATCTTTCTTTGGTTTTGGTGTTAACAGCAGAGGTGTTTCGTGTGCGGTAATAATAAAAACACTCTTGCAGGTCAACCCAACCGGTGCCGGACATGTTTGTATAAATCATATAAGCGAAAATTGTATCTTCACCGAATTTCATCTGCTCTTCAAATTTTAAGTTATTATCTTTGATGATATCGGATTTTGTAATACACTTCCATACATGGTTTCCTGATATTCTGCCATCGTATCGTTTGAGGTGTACCGCGTCGATGATATCTGAGCAGATGTTTTCAAATCTTGCGTTTTCGTTGATTTTTTTATTGTTGAATCTGATGTATTCCGGAGAATGCTTGGATATAACTTTAAATAAGAGTTTAAGACAGTTTGCGGCAATCATATCGTCAGAATCCACAAACCATATGTATTTTCCTGCAGAAGCAGATATTCCTATGTTTCTTGCTGCAGATACACCTTTGTTTTCAGAGTGAATAACTTTGATATTAGAATTGTCTTTTGCGTAGTCATCCAGAATTTTACCTGAATTATCAGTAGAGCCGTCATCTATACAAACTATTTCGTATTGTTCTTTTGATACATCCTGAGCCAGAAGGCTTTTGAGACAATCTCCGATAAAGCTCTCAACATTATATACTGGAACTACAAAACTTAGAATCAGTTCATTTTCAGTAGCAGAATTCACTATTACCGCCTCCTTACTCTACAATTATATTGCAAACAGTGAATTTCTACAATAGGAAATAGTTAATTATTATCTGAAAGTAATTTTACAGCAAAAAAAACGGGCAGTCAACCGACTGCCCGTAATTTTTATTCGTATAGATTAACGATTCGGGGATTAGCCCTTGAGAGACTCGTCAAGCTCTGCGAAGTACTTGATTGTTCTTACCATCTGAGATGTGTAGGAATTCTCGTTGTCATACCAGGAAACAACCTGAACCTGAGTTGTGTCTGTCTCAGGCATATATGTTGCCATAGTCTGAGTAGCATCGAAGAGTGAGCCGTATCTCATACCAACGATATCGGAAGAAACGATCTCGTCCTCGTTGTAGCCGAAGCTCTCGCTAGCAGCAGCCTTCATAGCAGCGTTGATAGCATCCTTTGTAACGTTACCCTTAACAACTGCGAAGAGAAGAGTTGTGGAACCTGTGGGAACAGGAACTCTCTGTGCAGCACCGATGAGCTTACCGTTGAGCTCGGGAATAACAAGACCGATAGCCTTAGCAGCACCTGTGGAGTTGGGAACGATGTTAACAGCGCCTGCACGTGCACGTCTGAGGTCGCCCTTTCTGTGAGGACCGTCAAGGATCATCTGATCGCCTGTGTAAGCATGGATTGTAGCCATGATACCGCTCTGGATGGGAGCAAGGTCGTTAAGAGCCTTAGCCATAGGAGCGAGGCAGTTTGTTGTACAGGAAGCAGCAGAGATGATCTGATCATCAGCTGTAAGAGTATCCTCGTTAACGGAGAATACGATTGTCTTCAGGTCGTTGCCTGCGGGAGCAGAGATAACAACCTTCTTAGCACCTGCATTGATGTGAGCCATGGACTTCTCTTTGGAGCAGTAGAAGCCTGTGCACTCGAGAACAACCTCAACGCCGAGTTCGCCCCAAGGAATGTTGTTAGCGTCTTTCTCTGCGTAGATTGTGATCTCCTTGCCATCAACTGTGATGGAGTTGTCTGTGCTTGTTACTGTGTCTGCAAGAGCATACTTACCCTGAGCAGAATCATACTTGAGCAGGTGAGCGAGCATCTTGGGGCTTGTGAGGTCATTGATTGCAACTACCTCGTAACCCTCTGCACCGAACATCTGTCTGAATGCAAGACGGCCGATACGACCGAAACCGTTAATACCAACTTTAACTGACATATTTAATACATCCTCTCTGTATTTTATTGGTAATAAGATTATATCCTGTTTTATTTATAAATTCAATAGTTTGTGAAGAATTTAACTGAATTTGTATAAAGTTTGGCTATTAAGCCGTTATTGTGGTGATTTTTTATGCAAAAAATACACCCGAAACAGCTGAGCAGAATTTAATAATTATTCTGTTGGGGAATTGAATTTCATTATTTTAAACTACTTTCAAGGGGGTTCTTATCAATAATATGTATAAAAGTGAACAAAATATTCTTGACAAATAGCCTTCTATCATTTAATATATTATAAGACGAAGTATTTTATATACAGTTCGTCTGTGCTGTAATCATGGCACTGATTATGGTACTCTTATTTTTTAATTGGACTCTTAGATGAGCCGTTACTTATAGATATCCTTATTATTTCTTTACCATTTTACCGTTAAATTACAATAATACATTATATACAAATTCTATATTTTTATAATTTTTCGGGCGGATATCTTACTTTACCCGCGATGCAGAATACATTATGTTTATCCTGTGATTCTGTTTATCCCTTTTGTGCTTGGGACATCGCTAATTATCCGGCCGTTTTTTTGTTTTTTAAACGGTAACTTATAATAGCATATCTAATTTTTAACGGCACCGTGAGTTGAATCTGAAAAAAATTCAAATCAAGGAGGTGTCACACTATGGAATTATGGCTTGCACTTGTTCTTGTGGCTGCAGCCGCCCTGATTGGTATTGCTATTGGTTTTGTCATCGGCGGTCTTCACAGAAAGAAAGTCGCAGAGAACGAAATCGGTAGTGCCGAGCAGGAGGCTAAACGCATTATCTCCGATGCTATGAAAACTGCCGAAGCAAAGAAAAAGGAAGCCATAATCGAGGGCAAGGACGAAGTCCATCGCCTGAGAACTGAAGCTGAAAAAGAAATTGCAGAACGTCGCAAAGAAGTACAGCGACAGGAGAGAAGACTCCAGCAGAAAGAGGAAACTCTGGACAAAAAACTGGACAATCTCGAAAAGAAAGAAGAAAACGTGGCAAGAAAGCTCAAGGATGCAGAGAAGAAGCTGGAGGAAATTGAGACAATCAAGAAGAGCCAGTTTGAGATGCTGGAGAGAATATCCGGTTACTCTGTAGAGCAGGCTAAGGCATATCTGCTTGAGCAGCTTGACGGCGAACTTGCTCACGAAAAGTCACTCAAAATTATGGACTACGAACAGCAGCTTAAGGATGAAGCTGACAAGAAGGCAAGAAACATCATCTCTCTTGCTATCCAGCGTCTTGCTGCTGACCACGTAACCGAGGCAACAGTTTCTGTTGTTGCTCTGCCCAACGATGAGATGAAGGGCAGAATCATCGGTAGAGAGGGTAGAAATATCCGCGCTATCGAAACTCTCACAGGTGTTGACCTTATTATCGATGATACACCTGAGGCAATCACTCTCAGCTGTTTCGAGCCTGTAAGACGCGAAATTGCAAGAGTTGCTCTGGAGAAACTTATCTCTGACGGCAGAATCCATCCCACAAAGATTGAGGAGATGGTTGATAAAGCCCGCCGTGAGGTTGAATCCGCTATCAAGAGTGCAGGTGAACATGCTGTTATCGATGCAGGTATCGGCAACCTTCACCCCGAACTTATCAAACTTCTCGGTCGTCTCCGTTATCGTACAAGCTATGGCCAGAATGTTCTTAACCATTCACTTGAGGTATCTTATATCGCAGGTATGATGGCAACCGAACTTGGTATGGATCCCGCAGTTGCAAAGCGTGCAGGTCTTCTCCATGATATCGGTAAGGCACTTGACCACGAGATGGACGGCAGCCACATTGAGCTTGGCGTTGAAGTTGCCAGAAAGTATAAGGAAAGCGATGCTGTTATCCACGCTATCCATGCTCACCACGGCGACATCGAAGCAAAGACTATCGTTGCTTGTCTTGTACAGGCAGCAGATGCTATCTCTGCAGCCCGTCCCGGCGCACGCAGAGAGAATCTTGAAAACTACATCAAACGTCTCGAGAAACTGGAGAACGTTGCTTCTTCCTTTGATGGCGTTGATACTACATTTGCTATTCAGGCAGGTCGTGAAATCCGCATTATGGTTAAGCCTGATGTTGTAAGTGATGATAAGATGGCGGTACTTGCCCGTGATATCTGTCAGAAGATTGAGGCAGAGCTTGAATATCCCGGTCATATCAAGGTTCACATTATCCGCGAATCCCGAGCAATTGACTTCGCAAAATAATCAGTAAAAACTGATTATTTAAAAACATAATCAAAGTTTAAGACTAAACCCCACAGACTATATCCTGTGGGGTTTGTTTTGTTTTTTTGATTTTTATGCACAAAAAAATATACTTCCGTTGTATTAGTTAATGAAAGGAGGTTAACAGGTTGCAACCTCATAATGAATCTGAACTTAAAAATCGAAAAGTTTGTCTGGAGCAGATTATAAGAAAGTATGCAGATATGATTTTCCGCATTGCCTACAATAATCTTGGGAATATCCCCGATGCGGAGGACATATTGCAGGAGGTATCAATAGCACTTGTTACCTCTGATGCTCCGAATTTTGACGAAGAACATCTGCGATTCTGGTTATGCAGGGTAACCCTCAATAAATGCAGAAATCACAGAAAATCTCTTTTACGTCATAGAACAGAACCCCTCACAGAAGATATCCCTTATGTTCAGAACAAGGATAAGGGGATTATTGAGGAACTGAGAAAACTCCCCGAAAAATACAGAACAGTTCTGTTTTTGTATTACTACGAAGAAATGACCATAGAACAGATTGCCAAGGTACTTAAGAAAAGTCCGAATACAATCGGTTCTCAACTCAGACGGGGAAGAGAAGCCTTAAGAAAACTACTAACAGACGGAGGTAATAATTATGTATAAGAATCTGTATAAATCTTTTGATAACATATCCCCATCAGACTCAGCGGTGGAAAAGGCTGTATGCCTTGCTTTGAACACAGATGAAAAAAACATCTGCAAAGTTCATAATTTCTCAAAAAGAAAAATGACAATCAGCGTGTTGGCAGCTTGTCTTGTGCTTGTTTTTGTTTGCACCTTTATATTCGGTTTGCAAAAACCGCCTGTATCTGGTGATGAAGCTATGGGTGATAATAACTTTATTATCAGAGCAAATGCCTATCAGGCTGAAAAGTTCAATGTTGATGAAGATAAAGCAGTTATTGCCGCTTATTCCGGTATTCTTTCAGGCGGTTGGGCTATGTATCAGAATTTTGAGAAAGAATCAGAAAAATCTCCCAACTTCTTTCAGAGTTATGCCTTTAACAATTTCAGCATTGAAGGCGAGAATATAGAGTCAGTCACTTTCCGCTCCAATGCACAGGGAACATACTTTGCTGTGTCACCTGCAGGTTTTTTTGTAAATGCGGATGACGCAGAGATAAACAGGATAGAGAACGAAACTCTGAAGCTGCTTTCTGATATGAGTCTTTCCAACTCTCAGTATACTGCAGAGGAACTTTGTGAATACTCAGATGGTCTTTCTTTCGGAAGAATTTATTGTGATACATTTACTTTCAATAACACCGAAAAAACCAACAACATCAATCTGAGTAATAAACTGGAGTTTGTACTGGAAAGCAACCATAGTGATAAAGTAATTTCAGAAAAGCTTGATAAACTGTGGGAGTGTGAGCAAAAAATCCTGGAACTGAGAAGTAAAAACACCTCTGATAGCGGGATGCCTTCTGAGGAGGAAGATGCTTTATACAGAGAACTGGATGAACTTTCTGTAGAAATCCGTCAGCGTATACTTTCTGATTCAACAATTGATGTTGTTGTAAAATTCTCAGACGGGACACAGCAGACAAAGAAACTCATAATGGGACTTGAAGAAGCAGATAATAATACTTTCTGGCTGACCATAAGTGAATAAGTATAACAGAAAACCTCGGCTTGTGACGAAAAGCCGAGGTTTTGTTATATTGCTATTCTTTTTTATAATTCCACAAAGGAATAAAACACTCGTCAGCAGATTTCAGCTCCTGAGCAAAACCGTCAAGTTCAAGGTCTATCAGATGGTCAAGCACCTTGTTGTATTCTCTCTTTGTGATTTTTCTGTCCAGTTTCGGATGATTCACAGCCTTGCCGTGGGGGATGTATTGCCCCATAAGGCTTACTGTTATTTCGTCACCAAAATTCTCTTTGAGAATATTAAGAACGCCGATGCTGTTCTTTGTGTGATTAGGCAGTACCAGATGCCTTACAAGTACACCGCTGTTTGCAATGCCTTCTTCATTAAGGGTAAGTCTTCCTGTCTGCCTCAGCATTTCTCTGAGTGCATCAGTTGCTGTTTCAACATAGTTTTCTACTCCCGAGTATTCTTTGCCTAAGTTGTCATCAGAATACTTGAAGTCAGGCAGATAAATGTCAACTATACCATCAAGAGCCCTGAGAGTTTCCACTCTCTCATAACCACCACAGTTATATACAATGGGGATTTTTGGTTTGTAAATCTCAAAACTTCTCAGTATCTCAGGCAGAAACTGTGTTGCACTGATAAGGTCAATATTATGTACTCCCATATCCTCAAGTCTTTTGTATTCCTCTGCAAGAGTACGGGCATCAATCTGTACACCAAAGTTATCAGCAGATATCTCAAAGTTCTGACAGTATATGCACTTCATAGTGCATCCGCTGAAGAATATAGCACCAGAGCCTTTTGTACCGCTTATGGGCGGTTCTTCCCACATATGAGGCGCAATTCTTGCAACAAGGGGAGAGGATGGCATATTGCATAATCCGCCTTTTGTATCTGTATCTCTGTACGCCCCACACTTGTTGGGACAAAGTCTGCAATTCATAAAAAATCACCGCTTCAAGTATATCATAAAACTTTTATAAATAAAAGAGGTAAACAAGAGGCATATTATATATCTTTTATTACTAAAAAACATATATTAATATTGATACAGAATAGCATCTGTGCTATAATTTCCCTATGCTGATTCACGAGGAAGGTATCAGTAACAGCACATAGTTCCCGTTCAGACTATGATGCTGTAAAATTCACGAGGACACAGTACCCTCAGCAGGCATATATTCATTTGCATACTACTGTATATATGTTCTTAAGTTCTGTGTTGCTGATTAAGAGGTTCAGCCGGTTTTATCGGCAAGGATGTTATGCGGTACATCCTCATTGTGTTTATCCCTTAAAAAGGAGGGTGTAAATTGAAATCAGATATTATGATTCAGGTCAGAAACCTGAAAAAAGAATTCAAAAAGGCTATCAAAGAGCCTGGACTCAAAGGTAGCTTCAAAGCTCTTTTCAAGCCTGAGTATGAGATTGTCAAGGCTGTTGATGATATCAGCTTTGATGTTAAACGAGGGGAGATAATCGGATTTATCGGCCCTAACGGTGCAGGTAAATCTACAGTTATCAAGATGCTCACAGGCATTCTCACACCCACATCGGGTGAGTGCCGTATTGATGGTAAAATTCCCACAGAGAATCGTAAGGATTATGTAAAAGAAATCGGTGTAGTTTTCGGCCAGAGAACTCAGCTATGGTGGGACCTTGCTCTCAGAGAGACCTATATGGTACTCAAAGAAATCTATGAGATTCCCGAAGAGGATTATAAAGAGAGAATGGCTTTTTTAAACCAGGTGCTTGAACTTGACGATTTTATCACAAGCCCTGTGCGTACTCTTTCTCTCGGTCAGCGTATGCGTGCGGATATTGCTGCATCTCTGCTTCATAATCCCAAGGTGCTTTTCCTTGATGAGCCTACCATCGGTCTTGATGTTGTAGTCAAGGATAATATCAGAAAAGCAATTCAGAAAATCAGCGAGGAAAGCGGTACAACCGTTATCCTGACTACACACGATCTGGAAGATATCGAGTTGCTCTGTAAGCGCATCGTTATGATTGATAAGGGCAAAAAGGTATTTGATGGTGAACTTTCCGAGCTTCGCCGCCGTTATGGTCAGATGCGTGAACTCGGTTTTGAACTGAGAAACGTTGATGATATTGCAAAGCTAACTTACAAAGAGGACTTTGCATTCAGCGATGACGACCTTAGTATTGAGCGCAGCGGCAGTAATGTTAAAGTTCGTTTTAACAGCGATGTTGTGTCTGTTGAAAAGATGCTTTCCTACACTCTGTCAAAGGTTCATGTTAAAGATGTCAATTGCAAGGATGCAGATATCGAGGAGATTATCCGCCGACTGTATTTAGGAGGAGGCGAAGCACAGTGAAAAGACTGATTCGCATCTATAAGCCTTTTACCCGTGCCGGACTTCTTGAGATGGTTGCATACAGAGTTAATTTTATCTTCTTTCTCCTTGGTGAGATTATGAAGTGCTTTGTTATGTTCTTCGTGTGGAAAGCAGTTTTCGACAGTTCTGTGGAACCTACACTCCATGGATTTACTTATGATAATATGGTTGTCTATATTTTCATAACATTCTTAAGCGGCTACATAACATATTCAGATGGTTCATATGTTGTTGGCAAAGAAATCCTTGACGGTTCAATTGCAATGCGTATGATAAAACCCGTTAACTTTGATATGTGCTTTCTGTTTCAGGAACTTGGTGGAAAAATCCTCCAGCTTCTCATTGTATTTCTGCCTATTACAGTAGGCGTTGAAGCTTACAGATGGATTGCAAACGGTGTATTTATGATGAACATTCCTATGTTCTTCGTTTATTTCCTCAGTCTGCTTCTTGCATACGGAATCAACTTCTTCTTCAATGTTATCTACGGATTCCTTGCTTTCTATCTTAAGAATCTCTGGGGTACCGATATTATCAAGGGTGTTATTGTTGGCTTCCTTTCAGGTGCAACAGTACCTCTTGCGTTTATGGGTGCTTTCGGTGAGGCTATAGGTTTCCTGCCTTTTGCATCTCTTTCCTACACTCCCGTAATGATTTATATGGGTATGTATAGCGCAGGGGAGATAATATTCTATATGGGTCTGCAGATTGTCTGGCTCCTTGTTTTTGCCGTTACCTCAAGACTTGTGCTGAACAGCGCAATGAAACGACTTGTTGTTCACGGAGGTTGATGATATGTTCAGATATATGAGACTTCATAAAATTTTCATCAAACAGGACCTTAAGAAACTTATGGAGTACAAGGTGGATTTTCTCCTTGGTGCAGTTGGATTCCTTCTCGAACAGGCGGTGCAGATTTTCTGTCTTGGTATTATTTTTGCATCAATCCCTGCTCTTGTATACAGAGAAAACGGAGTTGTGCAGGATTCCTGGATTTTCAACGAGGTGTTGTTTATCTATGGATTTTCTCTTATCCCCAAGGGAATCGACCATCTATTCTTTGATAACCTGTGGGGACTGGGATACTGGATTGTGGATAAAGGTGATTTTGATAAGTATCTGACACGTCCCGTTTATTCCTGGTTCTATGTTCTGTGCGAGAAATTCTGTGTAGATGCACTTGGAGAGATTATTGTTGGTGTTGCGTTGATTATTTACAGTACTCTCACAATGCCTATGGAGGTTGCAAGTGCTATCAACTGGTGGCGGGTGTTGCCTGTATTGGCAGTTATGCCATTTTGCATAATGATTTTCACCTCTGTAAAAACTGCCACAGCAGCGATTTCATTCTGGACAAAGCGTAGCGGCCATATAACTCATATGTGCTATATGACAAACGACTTTGCAAAATATCCTGCAAAGATATATAATGTATTTGTAAAGACAGTAATCACATACATTCTGCCTTTTGCACTTACAGCCTACTATCCTGCAATATTCATTCTACGGGGTGAATCCTGGTGGAGTCTGCCTGTAACTGTGCTTGTATCTGTGGTTCTGTTTGCTGTATCTCAGTTTATTTGGAATAAAGGTATCAGTTCTTACGAATCTGCAGGTAGCTGATTAAGGAGCAATATATATGAAAAATCCCTTTTTGTTCTATTCGGAACAGGAGAAAACTGAATATGTAACTGCATTATGTTCTGTTAACAGAGGGGTTATTGCATATATTCCTGTTAAGGGGATTGCAGACGATATAATAGGCAAGAGTGTCAATGATGTTTTTTCAGCAGGTCTTATATCTCAGGAGATAAAAACTCTTGCAGGAAAATGGGGAGTAGATTTATCCGCCTATACAGATAAGGATCTTCCCAGGTTTCTGGATGATGCAACCTGTTCAAACGATATTATTCAGAAGACTCTTGCTGATTCCATTGTCCGCAAATTCGGAAACAGGCTTGGTGTTATTCTGCTCACCCTCAAACAGGGACACGAGTTGAATCGTCAGGCCCGAAAAGATTGGTCCTCTGAGCATTGGGATTACTGGGCAAATATCAAAACGGTAATTCTCACAGGCGGTCTTTCAAGCGGACTTCTTGGCAGAAGATTCAAAGAGCAGATTCTGTATGTCTTTGATATGGCAGGGGAGAAACCCTACAATATCAATCTGTACGATAACGGCTCTCATCTGGGTGTTATGGGATGTGCAAAACTCCTGCCCGATGATTGTTCGGGTGCAGCGGTGCTTGACTTCGGACAGACCAATCTCAAGCGTTCTGTTATCCGCAAACGCAGAGGGGATATCTCGGAGTTTATTCAGCTTCGGACAAGACCTTCTCTATATATGGAGCTTGATACATCCGATTCTCCCGAGAATCACGCAAAGGCAGTGGAACTCCACAAATACCTTGTAAAGATTGTTGTTGATACTTGCCGCGAGGCGATGGCTACAGGAGATCTGTGCTGTGATGTTATCATCAGTATTGCAAATTATGCAGTAGGTAACCGTCTGTTCAAGGATCGTGGCGGTTATGCAAAACTTTTCAATATTTCCGATGAATACGGCGCCCTGCTGGCTCACGATGTTTCCTCGGCGCTTCATCGTCAGATTCGAATAAGACTGGTCCACGATGGTACAGCAATTGCTCTCAATTTTACCGACAGGGAAGACACAGTATGCCTTTCTATGGGTACAGCCTTTGGTGTAGGATTCACGGATATCCGACTTCCGGGGTGTTCCTGCAATTGCTGTTGAACTTTGCCTATAATAGTATATTGTCGTTTCTTATCTCAATCATAACAGTCCGGCATTTGTCGGACTGTTTTTTTGTGATAATTTTGTTCCTTTTGCTGTGATTATACCCGAAAATTCACTTGTCAAATATCAAACTTAACAAATATACAGGCAAAATATTGTGCAAATCGTAAGCAAAAAATAACATTAAAACTGTTTATTTTTGAGAGAAGTTGTGATATAATTGATGATGAATTAAAGTGCAGTATATTGCACTAAGAAGGAGAGGATTTTTTTGAAATTCAGAAGACTGGTATCTCTTGTATTGACAGTTCTGATGATTGCTGGTATTTCCACAATCAGCCTGAGCGTTAATGCTGCAGAGACCGAAATCGCAGATACCGGTGCTAAACTCGGTAACTACTACAACGTAGATTACCTTGAGGCAGAAGCACAGGCTTATCTGAAGACACAGGCTGACAAGTCCAAGACTGACCTGGGTGCTACCTATACACCTTCCAAGACTACTTGGAGAGTTTGGTCCCCCAGTGCTTCCAGAGTTCAGCTCAAACTTTTTGCTACAGGCTCCGATATGGAGAGCGGCGCTAAGTCCCTTGGCAAGTATGACATGAAGTTTGACAAAGCTACTGGCGTTTGGTCTTACACACTCAGCGGTGATCAGAAGAACGTATACTACACATACGTTGTTACAACATCCGCAGGTACAAAAGAAACCTTCGACATCTATGCTCAGGCAGCAGGTGTTAACGGTGACCGTTCAATGGTAGTTGACCTTGATTCAACTGATCCTGACGGTTGGGATAAGGACGAGCATGTATTCCTTGATCAGCAGACTGATGCTATCGTATGGGAAGTTCATGTTGCTGACCTTACATCTTCCGACACATCAGGTGTTGACAAGAACTACCAGGGTAAGTATCTCGGCTTCATGGAAGGCGGTCTTACAGTTAACGGTAAAGACGGCGCAAAGAGCGTAGGTATTGACTACCTTGTTGATCAGGGTATCAACGCTGTTCATATTCAGTGTCCCTTCGACTTTGCTTCCGGTGACGAGACTAACCCCGAGTCCTACAACTGGGGCTACGATCCCAAGAACTACAACCTTCCCGAAGGTATGTATTCTACAAACCCCTATG
>SVPX01000042.1 GCA_015065665.1 Oscillospiraceae bacterium
TGTATGCAGAGCAGAGAGGTCAGGGCGACAGCGGCGGAGAATATATGGGCTTTGGTCTCCTTGAAAGATACGACTGCTATGAGTGGATTAAATGGATAGAAGAAAACACATCCGAGGAACTTCCTATCTACCTTGCAGGTATTTCAATGGGTGCTACAACAGTACTGATGACATCTGGTTTTGAACTACCAGAGAGAATCCACGGTATCGTTGCTGACTGCGGTTTTACCTCTCCCCACGCAATATGGAAGCATGTTGTACAGAACAACCTTAAAATCCCATTCGGTCTTTACAGCACTGTTGCAGAGGAACTTTGCAGAAGAAAGATTCAGATTGGCTCAAAGGATTACTCCTGTGCAGAGGCTCTTGAAAATTGCAAAGTGCCTGTGCTTTTTATCCACGGCACAGACGACCACTTTGTGCCTGTAGAGATGACTTACGAAAACTACAAAGCCTGTAAAGGTGAAAAGCGTCTGCTTATTGTACCCGGTGCAGACCATGGAATGAGTTACCTCGTAGACCAGAAGAGTTACGAGGATGCAATGTGTGAATTCTTTAAAGACTTTGACTGATACATAAATCAAGACAAAATGAAAACTCCTGACTCGTTAATCAGACGAATCAGGAGTATTTTTTAGTATCTGAAATCTGCAGACAAATTTATTTCTTTTATGGAAATATTTTGTATGTAACCTTTGTTATCAGTAACCACTTTATATTTACCGCTTGGACATTCCCCCTCAAACACAGCCACCCCGGTGGAAAAATCCTTACACTCCGGCTGTCGGGACAAATCACAGAGTACATTGTAAACAGCTTGTGCAAAGGCATCATTGGGGAGATAGCCTTTCTGCGTTTTTACATGGAGTGACTCGTATATCATCTCAAAGTCATCCCGCCAATTATATGTAAGCCCCCACAACTCATCAGGAGTGGTAACGGTAATTGTTACTGCTCCCTGCAAGGTTGAATGTATCTCTGCCTCAATATCAAAGAGGGAGTCAAAGCATTCTGTGCCATCAACAGATATACAACCCTTGAAATCAAGCACAGGTACAGGCGGCTGAGCATTGCATCCTGTAAAAAAAAGCATAAGAATCAGAACAAAGGAGAATAGCCTTTTCACACATAACTCCGCAAAAAAGAAATATGTTAAACTTCCCTGTCTGTTTCCATACACATCTTTATTGCATTGGGAATTCTATCAATGATATCCGAGGGAATAAGCGAGTATTCTGTCAGGTCATCCTTTGCAATATCCCCTGCAAGACCATGGAGATACGCACCTGCAACTGAAGAGAGAGTCACATCAACTCCCTGTGCCACAAAGGATGCAATCATACCTGCAAGTACATCTCCGCTTCCTGCCACAGCCATACCGGGATTACCTGTGGGATTTATATACATCTGTGAGTTTTTACTTGCGATAACAGTATCTTTGCCCTTAAGCACAAGGGTAACACCATAATCATCCGCAAACTTCTGTGCAGTAGTCTCACGGTTTTCTCTGATATATGAAGATGAAAGTCCTGTGAGGCGGCTCATCTCTCCTTCGTGGGGAGTTAGCACTGTGGGATATACTCTGTCCCTCAGAATATCTATATGCTTTGATACAGAATTTATGCCGTCTGCATCGAGAACAAGAGGAGATTTGCACTCTGATACAAGCGAAAGTGCTATACTTACAGTATCTGCACACAGCTTTGAGCCACAACCCATAAGCACAGCATCCGCTTTATTTGCGTACTTTATAATTTCCCTCTGAGCAGATGCATCTATCGCACCCTTTTCATTCTGAGGCAATACAAGGAACACCGCCTCGGGCAAGGAGGCAGACACAATCGGATATATACTCTCGGGGAGTGCAATCCGTACAAGACCTGCGCCTGTACGAAGGGCCGCCTTTGCGCACAACACCGCCGCACCTGCCATAGAAAAACTGCCGCAGACACAAAGCAAAGAGCCCACGCTGTATTTATTAGCGCAGGCTGGTCTGTGGGGCAATATATCTCTGACAATTTTCATATCTGTAACTGTCATATAATCACCTTATTTTTTGTTATAAAACATCTTTACAACCATTTCTCTGGTCATATGAGGACGCATACCATTTATGATTTTCTCATTGGGAGAAAAGATAAGCAGACACTTACCCTTACCGCTCTCGCGATATACACAGTAATAACTGTCCTTATCATTACCGCTGGAGAGGTCCTTTGTACGGGCATATCTTTCGTTTGGGATATTATCCCCCTCAATCTTACCCATATCCTCAATATTGTTAATCTCAAACCTCAGAGCTTTCTTACGCTTTTTCTTATCGATTACCTTATCAATATAGAAGTTATTGCCCATAACGGAATAGTCAAACTCAACCTTGTTGATTCGGGGCAAAGCAAGAGTAAGAATGATAACTGCACCAAAAGCAATAACAAGTGTGAAAATCAGCCAGAAAGGCTCAGGTGCAATAAGGTATACAAAAATAAAGAAAAGTTCTAAAGCAGCAAAAAGGAAAATAAGGAGTCCTGACAGGAATTTCTGTTTGAATCCGGACTTTCTACTTACTACCTGTTCACAAAAAGCATCCATAATATTCACCAATCCTATAAATGATATAAACTAAGTATAACACATCAGTTTTGTTTTTTCAACAAAACACTTGCCAAATTAACAATTTAGTGTTAATATTAATCTTGATATTGTAGTAAACGCTATGACGAAGAAAGTAATTATGTCAATGCGGTGGCAAGAGAATGGATGTCAAAGGCTGTAAGCATCCTGCACAGCAGATATAATGAAGTTCCCTTCTGAGCGGTGGGGCTGAACTTTTATCAGTAGGTCCTGACGGCAGACACCGTTATCGGTCACAGGAGTGTTTGCTTCTTATTGATGCAAAAATCAGGGTGGTACCACGGATATTATTCGTCCCTGCGTGTTTTTTCACGCAGGGCGTTTTTATTTTTTACGGAGGCGACTTATGGACGAAAAAATCATTTCTCTCAAAAATGAAATCACAGAAAAAGTCAGTGCTGCACAAACCACAGCAGAACTTGATGCAATCAGAGTTGAGTACCTTGGCAAGAAGGGCAGTATCACAGCACTTCTCAAGGGTATGAAAGACCTTTCCCCTGAGGAGAAAAAGACCTTTGGTGCAAAGGTAAACGAACTTAAAGAATTTGCTACACAGCAGATTGATGACAGAGCAAAGGCTCTCAAGGAACAGGAAATCGCAAAAGAACTGGCATCTATGCCTATCTTCGATATTACCACCCCCGCTAACCTTGACAGAGGCTCTTATCATCCTATCACACTTGTACAGCGTCAGTGTGAGACAATCTTTAAATCCATGGGATTTGCAGTTATCGACTATCCCGAGGTTGTAACAGACTACGAGTGCTTTGAGGCTCTCAACATCCCCAAGCACCACCCTGCAAGAGATATGCAGGACACATATTATCTCTCAAACGGACAGCTTCTCAAATCCCACACCTCTGCCGCACAGAATGCAATTCTTAAGAAATACGGCAAGAACCTTATTGAGAACGGTGTTCCCATCAAGGCTATCTTCCCCGGCAGATGCTTCAGAAACGAGGCTACCGATGCTTGTCACGAAAACACATTCTTCCAGATGGAGGGTGTTATGGTTGACAAGGATATCTCTATCTCCAACCTTATCTACTTTATGAAAACTATGCTTTCCGAGGTATTCAGAAAGGACATCAAGGTAAGACTTCGTCCCGGTTTCTTCCCCTTTGTTGAACCCGGCTTTGAACTTGACATAAGCTGTCTTATCTGCGGCGGTGAGGGTTGCCCCTCCTGTAAACAGAGCGGTTGGCTTGAGCTTTGCCCCTGCGGTATGATTCATCCCAATGTTCTTCGTGAGGGTGGAATTGACCCCGAGGAATACACAGGCTTTGCTTTTGGCCTTGGTCTGACACGACTTGCTATGATGAAGTATGGTGTCAAGGATATCCGCGACCTTAATTCCGGCAGACTCAAGGTGCTTGAGCAGTTTACAGATGACGAATAAGGAGGGTATAAAAAATGTTATTATCAATGAACTGGATTGAGGATTTCGTTGACCTTTCAGGTCTCGACAAACTCGACCTTATCCATAAACTTTCACTTTCAACTGCAGAAGTTGAAAACGAGATTTTCTTCAAGGGTTCTGACATCTCAGGCGTAGTTGTTGCTGAGATTATGTCCGTTGAGAATCACCCCGAATCAAAGAAACTCCATCTCCTCAAAGTTGACGCAGGTGACGGTAAACTTACTGATGTTGTGTGCGGAGCACCCAATGTAAGAGTTGGTATGAAGACCGCTTTTGCAAAGGTAGGCGCAACCTTGGGCGAAATTAAGATTGCACCCAGACCCCTTGCAGGTTTTGAGTCCTTCGGTATGTGCTGCTCTGAGGCTGAAATCGGCATCTCTGATGACCACTCAGGCATTATGGATCTTCCTGCAGAGCTTGTAAACGGCACAGACATCAAGGATGTTTATGCAATTGAGGATATCGTTTTTGAGATTGACAACAAATCTCTTACAAACCGCCCCGACCTTTGGAGCCACTATGGTTTTGCAAGAGAGTTTGCGGCACTTGCAGGCAGAGAACTCAAGCCCCTTGACACAGAAGAACTGACTCAGTATGACTCACTCAGAAAGATTGATATGAAGATTGAGGATCCTCTGTGTCAGAGATACAGCTGTATGCAGGTTGAGAACATCACAAGAACAGTAAGCCCTGTTAATATGAGAATCCGCCTTTTCTACTGCGGTATGAGAGGCATCAACTTCCTTGCTGACCTGACAAACTACCTTATGCTTGAGGTTGGTCAGCCTATGCACGCTTTTGACTCCAGAAAGGTGGAGAAAATCCGCATCAAGCGTTTTGACACTCCCTTTACATTCTGTACTCTTGACGGTGTAGAGCGTAACATTGACGAGAACACTCTGATGATTTGCAACGACAACACACCTGTTGCTATTGCAGGTATTATGGGCGGTCTTGACTCTGAGATTGTTGAGGACACCACAACCCTCACCCTTGAGTCTGCTACCTTTGACGCAGTTTCCATCCGTAAATCCACAGTAAGACTTGCTCACAGAACAGACGCTTCTATGAGATACGAGAAGTGCCTGGACCCTGAGATGACAACTCTTGCAATCGGTAGATTTATTAATCTCTTAAAGAAATATGACGGTGGTGCTCAGGTTGTATCTGCTCTTACTGACGAATACGCATACAAGTATGACACAGTAACACTTGACTTTGACAAAAAGTTTGTTGACCGCTACACAGGTATTGAAATAAGCAACGAGACAATTGTCAAGACTCTCACAGACCTTGGCTTCAAGGTTACACTTGAGGACGACAATTTCTCTGTAGTTGTTCCCTCCTGGAGAGCAACAAAGGATGTTACCATCAAGGCTGACATCATTGAGGAAATCACCCGTATCTACGGCTACGATAACTTTGATATCAACACAACCCGTTCTCCCCTGTATCCTGTTCGTGCAGAAGCAGTAAAGAACAACGAGGACAGAATCAAGGATATCCTCGTGAAGAAGTTCAACCTCCACGAACTTCACTCCTATGTATGGGCATACAATGACGAGATGAAGGCTTTGGGCATTGATGTTGAGGAGAATGTTAAACTTGCAAACGCAACAAACCCCAACATTGAAACTCTGAGAAACTCCATTGTTCCCACACAGCTTTGCCAGGTTAAAATCAACACAGGCTACGGTGCTGACTTCGGTGTATTTGAGGTTGGCAGAGTTATCAAGGGACTGAAAGAAGACGGCCTTTGTAACGAGCAGAAGATGCTCGCCATCACCCTCTTCAGCAAGACAAAGGATATGAAGGACCTTTACCTTGAACTTCGCGACATTATCGCAGTAGTTGTAAGCGACCTTAAGCACAAGACACTTTCTTACAAGGCAGTTGCTCCCACACATTCCTACGAGCATCCCGTTAACCTGAATACAATTCTCATTGACGGTGAGGAGATTGGTACAATCGGCATTCTCCATCCTGTTGTGTCCAGAAACATTGATAAGAAAGCAAACATTGTATTTGCAGAAATCAGTATGAGTGCTTTCACCGATGCTCAGGTTGCTCCCATTGTATATGATGAGCCTTCCAAGTTCCCCTCTATGACCTACGATATCAGCGTAGAGATTCCTGCAGGTGTTCTCTATGAGAATCTTGAAAACTGCTGGGCAAACGAGGGCAAGGGAATACTCAAGGGTACACGCATTGTTGATACCTATGATACAGAGGAAATCCACTCCATCACAGTCCGCTTTGAATTCTCATCCGGCGAGAGAACACTCTCAGGTGCAGAGATTCAGGAGATTATGGACAAGGTTATCGAAAACCTCAAGGCAATCGGCGTAACCCTCAGAGGTTGATAGTTTAATATTTTGTTTTGCAGACAGCTCCCTTTTCATAAGGGAGCTGTTTTTTTCTGCTATTTGCAACAAAACTGTTATATATTTGGACTTGAATTATATGAAAATATATTGTATAATTAATGTGGTATCAGATTTCTACGGATTCTGATGTATCCATATCCTATAATATTAGTAAACGGAGGTGTTTCGGATGTTGGATAAAACTATGGTATTCTCCCTTGGCGGTGACAGAGATGATGAGATGAAGCGTGCGCTGATGATTGTGTATGATGCTCTCAAGAAAAAGGGCTACAATCCCATTAACCAGATTGTAGGTTACATTCTCTCTGAGGACCCTACTTACATCACCACCTACAACAACGCCCGGAATATCATTTCTAAAATTGACAGAGACGACCTGCTGGAGGCTCTTGTCAAATCATACATCAAGAGCTAACGGAGGAACATACTTTGGCTAATAAAGAATTTTTCACCTACAAGGGTAAGCCCCTTGTAAGATGCGGTGATGAACTGTACTACGGCTCAATGGCTGACAGATTCGTTATCCGTATGATTATCAAATCAAAAAAGGACGTTAATGGTCTTCAGGTTGCAGACAAGGTTGCAATTCAGCTGCTCTGCACAGACCCCGACTTAAGTCCCAGAAAACAGCTTGTAAAGGTTTCTGAGAAATCAGGTCTCTTCCTTGCTATGGATATCGCTGATATCTGGCTGCAGAGAGCACTTTCTTCAGAAGGTTAATAAGCACAAAGCACAACAGCCGCGGATGTAAAAATCCACGGCTGTTTTTGTATTATTTATTTTTCAGTATCACAAACAAGCATTTTCTTACTCAATTCCTGCTATCATTTTCTGAATCGAAGTTGCATCCTTTATATTGACCACACCATCCGACTCTACATCTGCATAGTTCTTCTGTGAATTGTACAACGATGTGATACAAGCCACATACTTCTGAACAAGTGTTGCGTCCTTGATTGTAATTTCCGAATCCGCGTCAACATCACCAAGCACGGTTTCTCTGAGTAACTCCTCAAATCGGAGATCATTTGAATTTGCATACTTCTGAGCAAAACTATCAGCATAGCCTCTGATTACAACATCCTCATAAGGGAAGTATTCAATCTTAAAATCGAAGTCAAATCCCGATTCTACAGTGTAATAGCCAAGAGCACATTCATCTATTGATGTTACTGTATCGGGAATTGTAATTGTCTTGAGGTTATCACAGTCGAGAAATGCATGCAGACTTATTGTCTCTACGCCCTCGGGGATAACAACAGAAGTCAAGGAAGTACAATTCTTAAAAGCCCATGGATCAATTACTTTTAAACTCTCTGGAAGTGTAATTTTCTTAAGGTTTATGCAAGAATTGAAAGCAGATGAATCCAACTCTGTGATTCCTGAAGGAAGTTTTATTTCTTCAAGAGAAGTGCATCCCCAGAAGAAAGATTTACCGATTTCGTTTAGTGTATCGGGAAGTATCACATCTGTAAGTAACTCACAACCATAAAATGTTGAATGTCCCAGATCAGTAATTCCTTCGGGAATAACAATTTTTGTAAGTTCTTTACAATCTCTGAAAGCACCGTCTGCAATTAGTTTTGTGTCATCTCTTACAACAAATTCACCCTTTGTTTTCTCATCAACGGAGATAAGGTAATTGTTGACATATATGGCACCATCATACCAGATATCAGAATATTTGGTATCACAGTTGGCACGATCCAAAATATGCTCCCCTAATTTCTGCAGATTATCAGGCAGAGAGAATTCAGAACCAATAATTCCGGTATGCGCAAAGGCATGATCACCAATCTCCACAACTGTATCAGGAACATTCAACTTTTTTATTTTCTTGCATGACTTGAAAGCACTTTCTTCTATAACCAATAAGCCCTTAGGAAAATTTATTTCCTCAAGGTAACCACACCACAAGAAAGCACCTCTTTCGATCACACGCAAAGTATCCGGCAACTTTACACTTTTGATTGTTCCGCAATGCATAAAAGCATACTCTTCTATTCTGACTACTCCATCGGGAATAACTACAGAATGAATGTAGTCGTTATCAAAGAAAGCATCTTCTGCTATCACTGTTACAGGATATTCGTCAACCGTTGCTGGTATCTCTATATCCTTAAGGTAGGAAATATGCATTCCATCTTTGGAGGAAAGACCTGTAATGGCTGCTGTACCATCATCAAGTACACGATACTTGAACTCTCCACAACTGTATTCCTTCTGCTGGGTAAAATCAGTAACAGCAAAGGCACTGATACCTCCTATTGAGCAAAACATAACAATAATTAAAATGCCTGCAATTAACTTTTTCATATTCATTCTCCTTTCGGTATTTTGGATTTATTCCCTTTTCATTTATTAGACGAAGAAAAAAGAAAAAAACTCACACCTGTTTTTAAAAAAATATACAAAAATTCGCCCTGCAGATGCAAGGCGATTGAATCTTTTCTGTATTACTTCTTATCAAGATATGTTTTTATCGCCTCAAGAGTGGTATCTGAGATAACATGCTCCATACGACAGGCATCGGAGGATGCGGTTTCCTTATCAACACCGATAGAAACAAGAAACTGAGTCAGAACTCTGTGGCGGTCATAAATCTTCTCTGCCACATCTCTGCCTACATCAGTAAGGTGCAGGTATCCGTCCTCGTCAACTGTGATATATCCCCCATCCCGCAGAAGCTTTACTGCACGGCTGACAGAGGGCTTTGAGTAATTGCGGTACTCGGCAACATCCAGGGAGCGGACAGACCCCATTCTGTCTGATAATATTAAAATGGCCTCAAGGTACATCTCTCCTGATTCCTGTAGGGGCATACCTGTGACCTCCTTTATACTGATTATAACACTGATATTGTATCACAGATATGTTGTGTTTTCAAGTAGAGAGCATATCCCAACAGTTTTTTCATAATATTTTTTATGTAATTTAATTATTAATTATTGATAAATCTATAATTTCCGTTGCAAAAAATCACAAAATTTTATTGAAGGCTTGAAAAAAGCCTGAATAAACCTTGACAGATTGTGGAAAAAGGTATATTATATTACTCGGTTAGCAAAGGCTAACTGCTATTATTTGCAGGTCAGTTAGCCTACGCTAATCGACAGCAAAATAAAAATTCAGTACAATATACTACTGCAAATCCTAAGGGTTTGACCACACAGTTATTGTAAGGAGGATAATATGAAAACACTTAAAAACGCAAAAATCGGTGACTCCATCAAGGTTGTGAAGGTTCATGGTGAAGGTGCTATCCGCCGCAGAATCATGGATATGGGAATCACAAAGGGCGTTGAGGTATATATCCGCAAGGTTGCACCTCTGGGTGACCCTATAGAGGTAACTGTAAGAGGATATGAGTTATCCCTCAGAAAAGCTGACGCAGATATGATTGAGGTTGAATAACATCTCAGGGGGCAACCCCTGAACTTTTTAAAGCATCGGTTAGCATAGGCTAATCACGAAAGCGAGGATACATAATGAGTATTACAATTGCACTGGCGGGTAACCCCAACTCGGGCAAAACAACTCTGTTCAATGCTCTGACAGGTTCCAATCAGTATGTTGGAAACTGGCCCGGAGTTACAGTTGAAAAGAAAGAAGGCAAACTTAAGAAGGACAGCGATGTTATTATTACTGACCTGCCCGGCATCTACTCCCTCTCTCCTTACACATTGGAAGAGGTTGTGGCAAGAAACTACCTTGTTGGCGAAAGACCTGATGCCATTCTCAACATTGTTGACGGCACAAATCTTGAGAGAAATCTCTACCTTACAACTCAGCTTATGGAGTTGGGTATTCCTGTGGTTGTTGCCATCAATATGATGGATATCGTCAGAAAAAACGGTGATGTTATAGACACAGCTATTCTCTCCAAACGTCTTGGCTGCAAGGTTGTGGAGATATCCGCTCTTAAGTGTGACAGCATTGACGAGGCAGCAGACATTGCTGTTGAGGTTGCAAAAAAAGGCTCTGTTACTCCCAGACACATTTTCTCAGGTGTGGTTGAGCATGCCCTTGCCCACATTGAAGAGGCGGCTATTCACAATATGCCTGAGGATCAGCAGAGATGGTATTCTGTTAAAATCTTTGAGAGGGACGAAAGAGTTCTTGAGGCCCTCGCTCTTGACGAAACCATCATAAAGCATATGGAGAGGGATATTGCTGCAGTTGAAGAAATCCTTGATGACGATGCAGAGAGCATCATCACAAACGAAAGATACAACTATATTGTCAGCATTATGCAGGTCTGCTACAAACGCAAGAATAAGTACAAGACTACCATTTCTGACAAAATCGACAGAGTAGTTACCAACAGAATTCTTGCTCTGCCTATCTTTGCTGTTATTATGTTCCTTGTTTACTATCTGGCTATTGGATCTGTCGGTAACTGGACAGTTGAATTTATGAACGATACACTCTTCGGAGAGTGGATTATTCCTGCTGTGAACAACCTGCTTGTAAACCTGAGCTGTCCCCCATGGCTTGTAGGACTTGTATCTGATGGTATTGTCAGCGGTGTGGGTGCTGTGCTTGGCTTTGTCCCCCAGATGTTTATTCTGTTCTTACTGCTGTCACTTCTTGAGGACTGCGGATATATGAGCCGTATTGCTTTTATTATGGATAAACTTTTCCGCAAGTTCGGACTTTCAGGCAAGAGCTTTATTCCTATGCTTGTTGGTGTCGGTTGCGGTGTACCCGGAGTTATGGCATCCCGTACAATCGAAAACGAACGTGACCGCAGAATGACAATTATGACAACCTGCTTTATCCCCTGTGGTGCAAAAATGCCTATTATCGGACTTTTTGCAGGTGCTATCTTCGGTGGCTCAGGTCTTGTGGCTGTATCTGCTTACTTCATTGGAATTGCTTCCGTTATTATCTCCGGCATTATTCTGAAGAAAACAAAGATTTTCGCAGGTGATCCTGCTCCCTTTGTAATGGAGCTTCCCTCTTATCACGCACCTGTTCCCCGAAATATTTTCCGTGCAACATGGGAAAGAGGCTGGTCATTTATCAAAAAAGCAGGTACCGTTATTCTTCTTTCAACTATCATCCTCTGGTTCCTGCAGGGCTTCGGAGTTGAAAACGGAGCATTCACAATGGTAGAGAATAACAACAACTCTCTACTTGCATACATAGGAAATCTGATTGCCTTCATCTTTATCCCTCTGGGTTTCGGCAACTGGCAGTCTGCTGTTGCAACCATCACAGGTCTTATGGCTAAAGAAGGTGTTGTTTCTACCTTCGGTGTACTTCTTAATGTTGCAGGAGAGGTAACAGAAGCCTCAGGCGCTCTGCACACTGCAGTATTTGAGCATTTTGGCGGTTCAGGTCTTGTAGCTTTCAGCTTTATGGCATTCAACCTGCTGTGTGCTCCCTGCTTTGCGGCTATGGGTGCTATCAAAAGAGAAATGAACAGCGGCAAGTGGACCTTCTTTGCAATTGGATATATGACTGCATTTGCATATGCTGTGTCCCTGATGATTTATCAGTTCGGCTCCTGGTTTACAGGCGGCGGCAACATTATCGGCACCGTTGTGGCTTCTGTTGTTCTTGTGTATATGCTGTATATGCTCCTGAGGCCCTATAAGGAATCCAATAAACTTACAAAGAAAATCAGATAAAAAGGAGTGCTTAGGTTATGTTTGACTGGCTGAGTGCAAATATAGGTACAATTGCTGTGTGCGCTGTACTTGCTTTGATTGTTACAGGTATAATAATTTATCTTATCAGAATCAAAAAGCAGGGCAAGAACTCCTGCAACTGCGGTTGCGGTTGTTCGGGCTGTGCTATGAAAGATACCTGTCATCCCAACACAGATAATAAATAATCCCCATAAAGGGCATCTGACAAAGTTAATCAGTCGGATGTCCTTTTTCTATTTTTAACCTTTATATACTGGACTAAAACCAAATAATATGATATTATAAAAAATGATAGCCAAAAATCAGAACACAAGGCTACCAGGAGGAAAAGTTATGAAAAAATCCACACGCATATTATTTATACTTGTAAGTATTCTTCTTGTATGCACAACCGTCTTTACTCTGACAGGTTGCAAGAACAATCAAAACACCACCAATCAGATAACAGCGCCTACTGACAATGATGAGGAAGGCTGGTTCAGCATGGAAGTTATAAACAAATATGGTGTTGCTACAATGATTCAGCCCAAGGGCACACAGGTTGTATCAAAGCCCGAGCCTGACAAGCTATACCTTACAGGCGGAGAGGATGCATTCAAACTGACAGTTGCTTATGTTTACGAAGCAATCAAGGAGAGCAACACTCAGATTTATCTGCCTGAGTTCGGTATTGGTGAAGACTCCGTGGCTACTGTTACAGGTCTCACACCTATCACTCACATTGACTACGATAAACTTTATCCCACAGGTGAGGATATGGTAATCAATATCATCTACAAGTCAGCACGCAAAGCATACGAGGCCACAATCTCCTATGAAAGCAACGGACAGGTATATGTTGCTTTTGCAGACAGAACCGACCTCTATCTCCCCCTTATGTAAAGCAATCCCAATTCTGAAAGAGGCAAATTATGGCTGTTAAGAAAAACACAAAAAGCTCTCAGCCCAGACTGAGATTCAATGTGCGTCACGCACTGGCAGATATTTATGTGATACTTATGTTCACATTCTTCCCCTTGTTTCTGTCAAACTTCTATGCCGCCGCAAGACGGGATAAGTTCTGGTCCTTTCTGATTATCACAGGTGTTATCGGCATTGCGGTGGGAATCATTTCCCTAGTAAATTATTTTACAAAAAACAGTGCTTACAATGTAAAACTCAATTCATATCGGGATCCTTTCAAAGTAAACCAGACTGACATCAGTTTCTTTGCTTTCACAGGCTTTGCATTTATCTCTATGCTGACAAGTTCTGATATAAAGCACAGTTATATAGGTCTGACTTCAGGTGTCAGCAACGGACGTAATATGGGTTTTCTCACCATACTGATGCTGCTGACAGCGTATATGGTCATATCCCGTTTTTACTTTAACAAAAAAGGTGTTTACTACTGCATCTTTGCAGGTATAACAATTGTAACTTTACTTGCTGTTATAAACTACTATTACATAGACCCTCTGCATATTTTTAAAGCATACGAAGATTCAAAGAGTTATGATACAGTAATCAATGACTTTACATCCACTATAGGCAACAAGAACTACCTCTCTGCTCTTATCTGTGTGTCTCTGCCATTCTCCTTCGGTATGGCAATCGCAACAGAGGATAAGATTATGAGGATTATATCCTATATCAGCACAGGGCTGCAGTTTATGGGACTTATTGTTGCAACCAGTGACGGCGGTTTCCTTGGTGTGTTTGCGGCATTGGCAGTTATGGCTGTTGTTGTCAGCAGGAACAGAAAACATCTGATGAGATTCTGTCTCGGAATTGCTGTAATGATGTTCTCCTCAAAAATACTGTGGCTCTTTGACCTTGTTTTACCGCAAATTGCAAAGATTTTACAGATGTTAAATCCTAAATTTAATCATTTTAATGGTAACTCAAAGGGTTACACAAGTTTTTCAAAGTTCTTTATCTCAAGCAACTATGTATACATAATCTTTATAGTGTTTGCAGCTATTGCATTCTTCCTTTACTACACACACAATCGCTCAGAATCTGAGGAACTTCCTAAATTTGTTTTCTTCGGTGTACTCGGACTTGTATGTATTGCTGTGCTGGGATTCATCGCACTTATTGTATACTTTACATTTATCGATAAAGAAACAAAACTCACAGGTATGCTCAGATTCTTCCGCTTTAACATTTACTGGGGTACTCACAGAGGCTACTTCTGGATAAGATCCTTTGAGATTTTTGGAGATATGCCCCTGTGGCAGAAGCTCATCGGTGCAGGTCCCGAGTCCTTCTACGAACTGTTCAGGCCCTATTTCTCAGAACTTTCAAAACTCTTTAACGAAGGAACATCAAACGCTGCACACAATGTATATATCAACTATCTGCTTACACATGGTATTCTGGGACTTTCTGCATATCTTGCGTTTATCGGCTCCGCAATTTACAGCAGTGTAAAAAAAGCAAAGGATAATCCCCTCTCCCTTATATGTGCATTTGTAATTGTGGCTTACGCAGTACAGGACATTGTAAACATTGCAAACCCTGTAAATGTTCCCTGGTTCATTATCTTTATTGCTCTGAACGAGTCCACAAATCTCAGAGCAAACTCCACCCTTGAACTTAGAGAAAAGATTTTCTGATTTTTCCCATACAGAACAATAAGCAATTAATATTCCTCTTGCGAATTATTTGTTCCGAGAGGAATATTTTTATTTATATAAACTAAAAAAATATGCTCATATTTATTGACAGATTACGCTCTTCGGTGTAAAATAAATTGTTCGCAAAAGCAAACTTTATTTGTGAAAGGTTGATATTTATGCATTACACAGGAGTAACCTCCAGAGGTATTATCTGCCCTATCTTCCAGCAGGGTGACGATCTGGTAGCTGCTATCGTCAAAAGCGTTACCGATGCTGCAAAAGGCGAGGGCTTTGAACTTCAGGACAGAAACATTATTGGTGTCACAGAGGCTGTTGTTGCCCGTACTCAGGGTAACTACGCTACTACTGACCAGATAGCTAAGGACATCCGCAACAAATTCGGCGGTGAAGAGTTGGGTATTGTATTCCCCATTCTCAGCCGTAACCGTTTTGCTATCCTCCTGCGTTCAATTGCAAAGGGCTGCAAGAAGCTTTACATTCAGCTTTCTTATCCCTCTGACGAGGTTGGTAACTCTTTCATCACATATGACCAGATTGATGAAAAGGGTGTTAATCCCTACTCAGACAGCTTCAATGAAGAAGAGTTCAGAAACATCTTCGGCTATGACACAAAGCACACTTTCACAGGTGTTGACTATATCGAGTATTACAAGAGCCT
>SVPX01000043.1 GCA_015065665.1 Oscillospiraceae bacterium
ACTGCTTGAAAAATTCGATTTTACTGACATCGTACTCTCAATGAAATCATCAACTGTATCTACAACTGTCAAGGCTTACGAACTTGCAAACGAGCGTTGTGACTATCCTCTGCACCTCGGTGTTACTGAGGCAGGTACAGAATACAGCGGTATTATCAAATCAGCCGCTGGTATCGGTTCTCTGCTTCTTCACGGAATTGGTGACACTATCCGTATTTCCCTTACAGCTGATCCTGTGCGTGAGGTACAGGCAGGCATTGAACTTCTCAAGTCAATCGGACTTCGGGACGGGGGAGTGCGCTTTGTTTCTTGTCCCACTTGTGGTCGAACAAAAATAGATCTTATCGGTCTTGCAAATTCCGTTCAGTCTAAACTTTCCGGTGTTAATAAGGACATTACTGTTGCAATTATGGGTTGTGCTGTTAATGGCCCCGGCGAAGCCAGAGAAGCTGATATTGGTGTTGCAGGCGGAGATGGTTGCGGACTTATTTTCAGAAAGGGAGAAATTCTTTACAAAGTTCCTGAAGACAAGATTGTGGATGCACTTTTAGACGAAATCAATAAGTTATAATTTTATATTTAGAACGAAGAGGAACGAATGAATAATTTAGGAAACACATTTCAGAAATATTTAAATGACGGGGCAAATTTCAATCCGGAAGTTGCCGCTGGTCTTATCGAACATGTTAATATTGATAAAGATAAGCGTACAGTAACTATTACTGTACGCTTTGGTAGCCTTATATCACGAGAACATCTTTTTGAAGCAGAAAGGCTTCTTGAGGAATCTTTTCTTGACCTGCATACTGTTCATATTATGCCACTATTTGATGGCGAGTCTTTTACCCCCGAATATTATCAAGATATTCTCAAGGAACTTAAACGCCGCATAACAACTCTCAATGGTATCGTTTCAGACAGCGAAATTACTGTTGTTGATGATGTAATTATTATCGAATTGTTCCATGGTGGTTTGACCGCCCTCAAAACTCTCGGTTTCGATAAAGAACTAAAGAGGATATTGTTTGATGAGTTCGGATTGTCTTTTGCAATTAAATTTACAGGTGTTACCGAGATTAACACAGATGATGATGCTTACAAAGAGAATATCAAGCATTACGAAGAATCTCTTAAACGCAAACAACTTGAAGCTTACGAAGAAACCGTTGCTGCGCTTTGCGATGAAATCCTTCCTCCTCAGGATGTTGAAATCCGTAAAGATGAATTCTTGTATCCCTGTATCTATCCCGGATCCGCTAAACCCTTGTGGGGTAGAATAATCAAACCTAAAACAGTACCCATCAACACTCTTTCAATGGATTCAGGTAAGGTTACTGTTTGGGGTGACATATTTAATATGGAAACAAAGGTGACAAAGTCCGGTGATAAAAACATCATCACAATTCAGATTACTGACTACACAGGCTCTGTTGCCCTTAAAGTCTTTGCTCCTATTCCTGAATGCAAACCTCTTGATGCTCTTTCAAAAGGTAAAACTGTCGTTGCTCGTGGAGATTACGAGTACGATCCCTTTATGCGCTCTTACGTAATAAACTGCAAGTCTATTATGACAGCAGAAAAATATAATGTTGTAGATAACGCACCCAAGAAAAGAGTTGAACTCCATCTTCATACAAATATGTCCTCTCTTGACGCTCTTACACCTGCAGGTGACCTTATCAAGCGTGCTGCAAAGTGGGGACATCCCGCAATTGCTATTACCGACCATGGTGTTGCTCAGGCTTTTCCGGATGCTATGAATGCAGAATCCGGCATCAAAGGTCAGACCTTCAAGGTTATCTATGGCACAGAGGCTTATTTTGTCAATGATGTTGTCAACGTTGTCAGAGGCAGTCAGGATGAACCTTTTACAGGTGAGTTCATCTGCTTTGATTTAGAGACAACAGGTCTATCTCCTGAATCTGACAGAATTACAGAAATTGGTGCAGTTCTCGTCAAAGATGGTAAGATTGTTGATACTTTCAATACTTTTGTTAATTGTAACGTACCTATTCCTAAAAAAATCACAGAACTTACAGGTATTGATAACTCTATGCTTTCAGACGCACCCTCTGAAGAAGAAGCGATCAGATCTTTTATGGAGTTCTGTGCAGGCAGAATCCTTGTTGCTCATAAGGCAACATTTGATACATCCTTCATAAGCAGTGCTTGTAAACGCCTTGGTATCGACTATAAATTCACATCTCTTGATACTCTCGCTTTGTCCCGTGTTATTCTTACAGGTATTGAGAATTGCAAACTTGATACAGTCGCAAAATTCCTGCGACTTCCCGAGTTCAACCACCACAGAGCATGTGACGATGCCAATATACTCGGTCAGATTTTTATTCAGCTTTTAAACAGACTGTCCAGCGACTATAATCTCACTACTACATCACAGATTAATACAGGAATCTATGGCGGTAAATATAAAGAATTACCCTCGTATCATCAGATTATCCTTGTGAAGAATCTGGTAGGTCTGAAGAATCTTTATAAACTTATCTCTTATGCTCATCTTGATACCTTCTACAAGCGTCCCAGAATTCTCAGAAGTGTACTTGATAAACACAGAGAAGGTCTTATTATCGGCTCCGCTTGTGAAGCAGGTGAACTTTTCAGAGCAGTTTTTGAAAAGAAGCCTGAGCAGGAAATCTGCGATATAGCTTCTTACTATGATTATCTTGAAATTCAGCCTGAGGGCAACGATACCTTTATGATTAACAAGGGTATGGTTAACGATGTAGAGGACATCAGAAATATCAACAGAAAGATTGTTTCCTTAGGCGAGAAACTTGGCATTCCTGTAGTCGCAACCTGCGATGTACACTTCCTTGATCCTCACGATGCCCAGTACAGAAAGATTCTCCAGGCAGGTCAGGGTTACTCAGATGTTGATAACCAGGCACCTCTTTATCTGCGTACAACTGCAGAAATGCTTGAGGAATTCCAGTATCTTGGGGAAGATAAGGCTTATGAGATTGTTGTAGAGAATACCAATCTTATTGCAGATATGATAGAGAAAGTCCGTCCTGTACCTCAGGGCAACTTCCCACCATTCATTGATGGTGCCGAGGAACAGTTGATGGATATTGTTTGGACACGAGCCAAGGAACTATATGGCGATCCGCTTCCCGAGATTGTAAAAGCAAGGCTCGATAAGGAACTTGCCGCTATTACAACCTACGGTTATTCTGTTCTGTATATGACAGCACAGAAACTTGTTTCTAACTCAGAAGCTCACGGTTATCTTGTCGGTTCCCGAGGCAGTGTTGGTTCATCCTTTGTTGCTACAATTTCAGGTATCTCAGAGGTTAATCCTCTGGCTCCTCACTATATTTGTCCCGATTGCAAATACAGCGAGTTTATTACCGATGGCAGTTATGGTTCAGGTTTTGACCTGCCACCTAAAACTTGTCCTGTCTGTGGCAAGGACCTCCGCCGTGACGGACACGAAATCCCCTTCGAAACCTTCCTTGGTTTCAAGGGTGATAAGGTTCCCGATATTGACCTTAACTTCAGCGGTGAGTTCCAGTCCAGTTCACACAGATATACAGAGGAACTCTTCGGTAAAGATAATGTTTTTAAAGCAGGTACTATCTCTACCCTTAAGGATAAAACTGCATTTGGTTTTGTTAAGAAATTTGAGCAGGAGAGGGGATACAACCTTGGAAAAGCTGAGGAAGAACGACTTGCTACAGGTTTCACTGGTGTAAAGCGTACCACCGGTCAGCATCCCGGCGGTATGGTTGTTGTTCCCCGAGGTATGGAAGTTTATGATTTCTGTCCCGTTCAGCATCCTGCTGATGATGTCAACTCAGATAACATCACAACCCACTTCGACTTCCATTCTATCCATGATAACATTTGTAAACTTGATGAGCTTGGACACGATGTGCCCACAATCTATCATTATCTTGAGGAGTTCTCTGGTATTCCCGTTATGGATGTTCCTATGTCCGATCCTCAGGTTATGTCGCTGTTTACATCAACCGAAGCTCTTAAAGTCAAACCCGAGGATATCGACTCAATAACAGGTACATTCTCACTTCCGGAGTTAGGTACCCCCTTTGTACGTCAGATGCTTGTTGATGCACAGCCCAAGACTTTCACTGACCTTCTGCAGATTTCAGGTCTTTCTCATGGTACCGATGTATGGATTGGTAACGCCGCTGATCTTATTCGTGACGGTGTTTGTACAATTTCTGATGTTATCGGTACACGAGACTCCATTATGACTTATCTTATGCACAAGGGACTTAACCCCTCAATGGCATTTAAGATTATGGAGATTGTCCGTAAGGGTAAGGCCACAAAACTTCTTACAGAAGAACATATTCAGGCTATGAAGGATAACAACGTACCCCAGTGGTACATTGACTCCTGTATGAAAATCAAGTATATGTTCCCCAAGGCCCACGCCGCCGCATATATGATTGCCGCATTGCGTCTTGGTTGGTACAAGGTACATAAGCCTCTTGTTTATTATGCAGCATACTTCACAGTTCGTGGCGAGGATTTCGATGGTGTAACAGCCCTCAAGGGTAAAAGAGCAGTAGTTGATAAGATGACAATGATAACTCAGAAAGGCTTTGAAGCATCCGCTAAAGAAAAGACCGAGTATGCAACACTTCAGATTATCAACGAGATGTTAGCCCGTGGCATCGAACTTCTTCCTATTGATATCTATAAATCCGATGCAAAGCGATTTATTATTGAAGATGGTAAACTCCGACTTCCGTTTTCTTCTATTGCCGGTATTGGCGAAGCCGCTGCTGTTGCTTTGGCTGAATGCGGTAAACAAGGCGAGTATTTCTCTATCGAAGAATTACAGCAGAAAACAAAAGTTACCAAGGCTGTTATCGATTCACTCAGAGAAATAGGCTCCCTCAAAGGACTTCCTGAAAGTTCACAGATTTCACTTTTCGGTGATTTCTGATAAAACTACTCCTTCCGGAGGATTCTATGTTTTTTAAAATTTATTCGTTCGGATGCAAAGTTAATCAGTATGAATCCGAATTCATAAAACAAATAATGTGCGCTGATGGACACGAGTATACAGATTGTGATGACAAAGCAGAAATTTTCATTGTAAATTCCTGCTCTGTCACCGCTGTCAGCGATTCTAAATGTCGTAAACTTCTCAGAAAATTAAGACGCGTAAACCCTGAGTCTATAATCCTTCTTTGTGGTTGTATGTCTCAGGCATTTCCGCGGAAATACGATAACTTCAATATGTGTAATATCGTTATCGGTAATACTACAAGAAGTCGCGTACCTGAGTATATCCGTCAGTATTTAAACACAAAAGAAAATATAATTGATATCATGGACCATGATAGAAAAAACGAGTCTTTCGAGCCTTGTTCTGTCAGCAATTTCAGTGAACGCACAAGAGCTTTTGTTAAGATAGAAGATGGTTGTGACCGCTTCTGTTCATATTGCGTTATTCCTTATGCACGAGGCAGAGTCCGTTCAAAACCACTTGATGAACTAAAATCAGAGGTATCTCTCCTTGCAAAGAATGGCTACGAAGAAATCGTTCTTGTGGGTATCAATCTTTCTAAGTACGGAACAGATATCGGTCTGACTCTCAGTGATGCTGTGGAGTGTGTAGCAGAGGAAGAGGGGATTAACAGAATCCGCTTAGGCTCTCTTGAACCCGAACTCCTTGATGATGTTACCATTTCCCGTCTTGCTGCTTGTGATAAGTTTTGTCCTCAGTTTCATCTGTCACTTCAGAGCGGGTGTACCGAGACTTTAAAGCGTATGAACAGAAGATATACAAATTCTGAGTACGCAGAAATAGTTGCACGAATCCGAAGAAACTTTGATAACTCCAGCATTACAACGGATGTAATGGTTGGTTTTCCCGGTGAAACTGAAGAAGAATTCAAAGAATCTCTTGATTTTGTAACAGGTATCGGCTTTGCAAAAGTCCATGTTTTCCCTTATTCAAGAAGAAGCGGTACAGTAGCAGACAAAATGCCTGACCAGATTGATAATTCAGTTAAAGAGCAAAGAGCTAAGATTATGTCTGACTCCTGTGAAACAAAACGCCTTGAGTTTATGGAGTCACAGGTTGGTTTAGTTTGTGAAGTACTCTTTGAGCGTCCCGATTCCAATGGCTTTTATGAAGGTTACAGCAAAAATTACACCCCTGTGTCAGTAGACACAAAGGGTGTTGATATCTCAGGTAAATCCTTCAATGTACTTATAACCGGTTTTGATAAGGAACGTTGTTTCGGTGTTATCTCAGAGGATTGATTTTAAGATTTTTAATTCATCTTTGGCTGATTCTGATTCAAAGGCACTGTAATCATATATCATAAATCCATCGTAATCATAACGGCGAAGAAGATATACCTGAGTTGCCAGTATGTTGTCCTTGTTTAACCAGGTGCCCTCATCAGCATCCGTACCTGCTTTATATGCACCTATACCGATGTAAACCTTCAAGTCTTTATGTATATTGAATTCTTTCCAATCCTGCAGACTTACTTCAAAGGAGAGAGCAGGGTTATCCAGAGAATAATACATTTGCGGACAAATATAGTCAGCATATCCTATGTTCTCACACCAGCTCTTTACATCGGCTCCCATATTATAATTATTATCTATGTTTCCCTGAGGCGAAATACCAAACATAACGGTATCATCTATTTCTTTTATTGTGTGATAAACCTGTGTGAGCATAAGATTAACATTGTTTTCCCGCCATTCTTTTTTATACATTGCTTTTGTAATGTTGTTAACTGATTTCTGATATGTGGTGTATTCCTCATCATCAGCACTGTCAAAGTCAGCAGGGTAGAAGTAATCGTCAAACTGAATCCCATCAACATCATAGTTCCTCACTATTTCTGCAACCCCGTCAGCAATCAGTTTTCTTACTGCTTTCTTAGCGGGATTCAGATATATTCCTGATGACAATTCTATTCCAAGAGTATTATCTTGTATAAAGGGGTTGTTCTTTGCAAGATACTCAGGAGACTGGGATGTTGCTACACGATATGGATTTATCCAGGCGTGTATTTTCAGTCCTTCAGAATGAGTTCGTTCGCACATATATTCAAGTGCATCATATCCTGCGTTTTCTCCCTGTACACCTGATAATATATGAGATGCAGGGAATATCTCCGATTTATATAACGCATCACAAAATGGTCTTACCTGCACAATCAGAGTGTTACATCCAAAGTCCTTTGCTGTACTTAATATTTTGTCGAACTTTACTTTGAATTCATCATAGGTCCTGTTGGTGCCACTCATATCAAGTGTTATATATGATATCCACAACCCACGCATTTCTTCAGATGTTGTTTCGTCCGCTGTTGCAGATGCTGTTACATATGCATTTTCAAATGTTTTTTTGCTCATTACAGAGCATAATACAACGCTGAGTATCAGCAATATAGTTGTAATTGTAGTAGTGAAGTTCACTTTTCTCATTATATCAACTCCGGAGGAATTTTTATGCCATGGTATATAGAATGGCTGCTGTTTTATCTTGTTATCATTAATATAATTTCTATTATTGTAACCATATATGATAAATCCGCTGCAAAAAAGAATAAATGGAGAGTAAGTGAAAAGACACTTTTCATACTTTCTGCGGCAGGAGCTGGCTTGTCAATCTATCTTACCATGCTCACAATCCGACATAAAACTTTACACAAACGTTTTATGATTGGTATTCCTGCAATCATCATTATCGAGATTATGATAATTATTTTAATTGCTTATCTGGTGATGTTACATGGCTGACTATCTTAAATTTATTGTTACATCTGAATATGACGGTATGAATGCAGGACGATATCTTCGTGTTGTATGCAGCCTGTCTTCCCGCACTCTTTCTAAACTCAAGCGTACTGAAGGTGGACTTAAAGTAAACGGTGACTTGCTTCGCTCAATTGATATCGTACACTCAGGGGATATTATAGAGATAAACCTTCCTGCAGAAAAAAGCGAAACAGTTACACCTGTTGAGGGAGATTTGGATGTATTATATGAAGACAACTTCCTATTAATTGTCAACAAACCACCATTTATGCCTGTTCATCCTGTCAAAGTTCATCAGACGGATACCCTTGCAAATCGAATTGCCTACAGATATAAGGAAAAAGAATTTGTATTCAGAGCGGTTAACCGCCTTGATTCCAATACATCGGGTATCGTTATCATATCTAAAGATAGGCATACAGCTTCTGTAATGCAGACCACAGATATCATCAAACATTATACAGCCCTCTGCCATGGGATTATACTCGAAAAAGGCACAGTAGATGCACCTATTTCTCTTAGAAAAGACAGTAAAATTGTCAGATGTGTGGACTCATCAGGACAGAATGCTGTTACACATTATAATCCTATTGATCATATGGATAATGCTACTATGCTTGATATTGTACTTGAAACAGGCAGAACCCATCAGATCAGATGTCATATGTCACACATAGGGTATCCCTTGTTTGGCGATGATCTATATGGCGGCAGTAGGGAACATATAAACAGACAAGCTCTTCATTGCCATCAGATTAATTTTATTCATCCTTTTAAAAACGAAAACATCTGCATTTCAGCACCGCTTCCCGATGATATGCAGTCTCTTATAAACTTACTCAAAACAGGTTAATTATGAAAAACAAAAACACTAATCTTACAAATTTATTACTATCTGCTATGTTTCTTGCAATAGGTCTTGTATTGCCTTTTATTACAGGTCAGATTCAGCAGATAGGAAATATGTTATTACCTATGCATATTCCTGTGCTCTTATGCGGACTTATCTGCGGTTGGCAGTACGGATTGACAGTAGGTTTAATTCTACCTGTAATGCGCAGTTTCCTTTTTACTATGCCCGTGCTTTATCCTTCCGCAATTGCAATGTCTCTGGAGCTCGGTACTTATGGTTTAATTGTGGGGCTGCTGTTTGGATTTGCAAAATATAAATGTATCCGTTCTCTATACAGATGTCTTCTCATTTCTATGATTTCAGGTCGCATTGTATGGGGACTTGCTATGCTTGTGCTAATGGGCGCCAAAGGTAACTTGTTTACATTCGAAGCTTTTTTAGGCGGTGCTTTCCTCAATGCAATCCCCGGTATTGTTGTTCAGTTAATTCTTATTCCTGCATTGATGTTGGCACTTTCAAGAACACATTTCAGAATTCTTGATAAACATAAACATAAAGGGGAGCGTTCCCATGCAGAATGAATTCTCGTATGCCGTTAACACCACTGTTGATCTTATTAAAACTTTAAGAAACCAAAAAGATAGAATCTTTATTGCAATTGATGGTATGAGCGGAAGCGGTAAATCTACATTTGCACAAACCCTGTCAGAGACTACAAAGGCTACTCTTATACATTGTGACGATTTCTTTTTGCGTCCCGAACAACGTACAGAAGAAAGACTGTCTGCTCCCGGAGGAAATCTTGACACAGAACGCATTATATCCGAAGTTATCCAACCTATAATCGATGGTGATAGTTTTGCTTATAAACCTTTCAATTGCCACATCATGGACTTTGATACAGCAAAGATTATAAGTCCCGAGGACATAATAATTCTTGAAGGCTCTTATAGCTGTCACCCTGCATTATTTGATTTTTTTGATATTCATATTTTCCTTTCTACCGATAGGCTTACTCAGGTCAGCCGTATTCTCTTAAGAGGAGGATATAATAAAACCAAAGAGTTCATTGAAAAATGGATACCAATGGAGAATAAGTATTTTCAGCATTATAATATCAAAGATAAATGTGAACTTAGTTTTAAAACATAAAGGAGTGTTATTATGAGCAAAGCAAAAGTATTTTTTACAAAAGAGATTACTCCCCAAAGCCTTGTGCGTATTTATGAAGCTATGGAGACAGAACTCAAAGGTAAAGTTGCTGTGAAAATCTCTACAGGAGAACCGGGTGGCCACAACTTCCTCCAGCCCGAACTTATCGCAACTCTTGTATCAAAACTAAGGGGTACAATTGTTGAGTCATGCACAGCCTACAAGGGCAGAAGACTTAACCCTGATGACCATTGGAAATCAATTGAAGAACACGGATTCCTTGCTATTGCACCCTGTGATATTCTTGATGAAAAAGAAGATATGGAGATTCCCGTTAAAGATGGAATTAACCTTAGCAAGAATATCGTAGGTAAGAATATAGGAAACTACGATTCTATGTTAATGCTCTCACACTTCAAAGGTCATATTATGGGTGGCTTTGGCGGTGCACTCAAGAATATGAGTATTGGCATCGCTTCAACAAGAGGCAAAACTTACATTCACACAGCCGGCAAAACTACAGATTACAGAGTTATGTTCGATAATCTCCCTGAACAGGATGTATTTCTTGAATGTATGGCTGACGCTTGTAAGAGTGTAATCGACTTTATGGGCAGTGAGAACATAATCTATATCAATGTAGCAAACAGACTTTCTGTAGACTGTGATTGCAGTGACCATCCCAAGGAGCCTGAGATGGGTGACTTAGGTATATTCGCATCAACTGATCCGGTTGCTCTTGATCAAGCTTGTTATGATGCTGTTGTTAACTCTCCTGACGAGGGCAAGGCTTCTCTTATTGAGAGAATGAATTCAAGAAACGGTATTCACATTGTTGAGTCTGCCTGTAAATTAGGTCTCGGTGTAAGAGAGTACGAAATTATTAATATTGACTGATAAAAAACCACAGAAGACTTTATATTTTAAGCCTTCTGTGGTTATCTTATTTTATATGTATTTTTTCTAGTTTGTTAACGCCTTTGATGCCACCAATTGCGCCCGAAACAACAAACAATATTAGTTTAATCAATGTCATATAAGTAAAAATTCCGTCAGAGTAAAGAAGACCTGCGCAAAGTACAGAAACAAACATAATAAATCCTGTAACGCTACCCATAATTATGCCTTTTTCTTTACTGACTTTTGCAGATACATATCCGCCGATGAATACAGATATACAACTTAATCCCAGCATTATCCATTTAATCAGAGAATGGGGGAGTTTACCTGTTACAACAAGGGCAAATGCTGTAACGCACATAAGTATCATCAGAATTATTCCACCTACAATAAACCCTGCAATCAATGATTTGATATATAATGCGGTTCCTTTCTGTGCGATAGTAGTTTTTATTGCCTTCATATAAAAATCCCCCGAATAATAATCTTGGTAGATTATATTCAGAGGATAAGTCAGTTATTACTGATTGTTCTTGTTTTCTTTTGCAGCTTTTTTGTCAGCCTTTGCCTTAGCCTTTTCTTCTGCCTGACGCTTCTTTTCTTCTTCCTGAGCAGCGATAGCAGTGTTGTTGGAGTAGATACACCATTTCTTGAATCTGAGCTTTACTCTGTCAGAGCCTGTCTCGATGATGATCTCTTCGTCCTCATCACGAACAGCAACAACCTTACCGCAGATACCACCGATTGTAGTGATGTCATCACCGATGTTGATATTCTTCTTAAGTTCTTCTTCCTGCTTTTTCTTCTTGGAGTTAGGTCTTATCATAAAGAAGTAAAGACCTGCAAAAATAACAACATACATAATAAGAAGTGTGTAGCTGCCACCGCAACCGGCCTGTGCAGGATCTGTAGCACCTGTTGTGGCTGCATCAGCAGTATAAAGTGCCATTGCATTAATAAGTGAGTTAAACATATTTATCTTTTCCTTTCATAAAACAATATAAAGAATTATAACAGTTATTTATATATAAATCAAGTCTATAATTAACTTATCAGATTCTTTTACAAATAACATCTTTTTTCTCACGATAAAATTCTTCATATCTGCCTTCGGCAAGAGCGTCTCTGATATCCTCCATAAGTTTATTGTAGAATCTCAGATTATGGATAACAGCAAGTCTGAGTCCAAGTGCTTCCTGAGATTTCTGCAGATGTCTTATGTATGCTCGGCTGAAATTTCTGCAGGCAGGACAATCACACTCAGGATCAATAGGGGAGTCATCTCTCTCGTATTTTGCATTTGAAATATTTATTATACCCTGACTTGTAAACAGATGTCCGTGTCTTGCGTTTCGTGAAGGCATTACACAGTCAAACAAATCCACACCGCGTCTTACTCCCTCGAGAATGTTAAGAGGAGTACCGACACCCATAAGATATCTGGGCTTTTCCTTAGGCATAAAAGGCTCAACAGCCTCAATAACCTCATACATAACAGATGCTTCTTCGCCAACTGCAAGACCACCAATAGCATAACCGGGCAGATCAAGTTCACGAATCATCTTCATATTTTCAACCCTCAGGTCAGTAAATGTTGCGCCCTGATTTATACCAAACAGAAGCTGCTTGGGATTTGTCATCAGACCTGCCTGTCTAAGTCTCTCATGCTCAACCTTACATCTTTCAAGCCATCTTACTGTTCTGTGAGATGACATCTTAGCGTATTCATAGGTAGCAGGATTCTCAACGCACTCATCAAAGGCCATAGCAATTGTAGAACCGAGATTAGCCTGAATTCCCATGCTTTCTTCAGGTCCCATAAAAATCTTTCTGCCGTCAATGTGGCTGGAGAATGTTACGCCCTCTTCCTTAATGTTCCTCAATTTTGCTAAGGAGAAAACCTGAAATCCACCGCTATCTGTAAGGATAGGTCCCTCAAAGCCTGTAAACTTGTGAAGGCCTCCCATATCTCTTACAACCTCATCACCGGGCCTTACATGCAGATGGTAGGTATTGCAAAGCTGAACCTGACAGCCAAGTTCTTTCAGATCAAAAGCAGACAAACCGCCTTTGATAGCACCTGCAGTGGCAACATTCATAAAGCAAGGTGTCTTAACAAGTCCGTCAGGGGTATTGAATTCACCTAATCGGGCAGAGCCCTCAGTCTTAATAACCTTAAACATACTAAACTCCTGTTAAATTATTATCATAGAATCACCGAAAGAGAAGAATCTGTACTTCTCTTCAACAGCTTCTTTATAAGCGTTCATTGTATTATCATATCCCGCAAAAGCGGACACAAGCATGACAAGTGTACTTTCAGGCAGATGGAAGTTTGTAATAAGTCCGTCAAGCACCTTGAACTCATAAGGAGGATAAATAAAGATATCTGTCCAACCTTCACAGGGGATAAGCTCACCTTTATCTCTTGCTACGCTTTCAAGGGTTCTTGTGGTTGTAGTACCAACAGCGATAACTCTTTTTCCCTTAGCCTTTGTTTCTTTTATAAGTTTAACTGTCTCTGCTGGTAATTCGTAGTGTTCGCTGTGCATAATATGATCTGTAATCTCATCTTCTTTAACAGGTCTGAATGTACCAAGACCAACATGAAGAGTTACATAAGCGGTATTAACACCTTTGTTATGAAGCTCAGATATAAGTTCCTGGGTAAAGTGAAGTCCTGCAGTAGGTGCTGCAGCAGAGCCTAAAGGTTCACTGTAAACAGTCTGATATCTCTCATTATCCTTAAGTGTTTCCTTAATATAAGGGGGAAGAGGCATCTGACCGATTTTATCAAGAGCGGTGTAGATATTTTCATCAGATTCAAATCTGACAATACGTACACCTTCTTTGCCTATATCTTCAATATATCCTGTCATAACTCCTGAGAAATCAAACTCAGTGCCGGGTTTAGCTTTTTTGCCGGGCTTTACAAGAGTCTCCCATTTATTATTCTCAATCTGTTTTAAAAGAAGAAATTCAACATTTGCGCCTGTATCTTTTCTTGTACCAAAGATTCTTGCAGGAATAACCCTTGAGTTATTCATTACAAGCAGGTCACCTTCCTCAAGATAATCAAGAATATTATAGAATCTGGAGTGTGTAACCTTGCCTGTGGCCTTATCAAGTATAAGCATTCTTGAACTATCTCTTTGTTCAAGGGGAGTCTGAGCAATTAATTCTTCAGGCAGATAGTAATAAAAGTCACTTTTTTTCATTTATATTTCCTTTCAATTGTGAATTTGTGAGAAAATATGCACTATCTATTCATAATTGATTGACAATAAATCCTCAGAGTGTTATATTATATAGATAGTGGGTGTATGTTTGCTTTTTTCAGAACGGACATTACCTTACTATAATATAATATTTTCAGAGAAAACACAACTTTTTTCTGCGTTTTTTCAGGAGGTTTTTATGAAAAAGTATAAAGTAGGTATTATTGGCGCAACAGGTATGGTTGGCCAGAGATTCGCAATTCTTCTTGAGAACCACCCTTGGTTCGATGTCGTTTGTCTTGCTGCAAGTGCTCGTAGCGCAGGCAAAACCTATAAAGAAGTTGTTTCTCCCAGATGGGTAATGGATACTCCCATTCCTGAGAATATGGCTGATCTTGTAATCAAAGATGCTGCTAATGTTGAGGAAGTTGCAGCAGAAGTTGATTTCTGCTTCTGTGCAGTTGATATGAAGAAGGATGAGATCAAAGCTCTTGAAGAAGCTTACGCAAAAGCTGAGTGTCCTATCATTTCCAACAACTCTGCACACAGACTTACACCCGACGTTCCTATGATCGTTCCTGAAATCAACGCTGACCATGCAAAGATTATCGAGAGTCAGAGAAAGCGTCTCGGTACAAAGCGTGGCTTCATCGCTGTTAAGTCCAACTGCTCACTCCAGAGCTATGTTCCTGCAATTCACCCCCTTATGCAGTTTGGTGTAGATAAGGTTCTTGCTTGTACTTATCAGGCAATTTCCGGTGCAGGTAAAACTTTTGAGCGTTGGCCCGAGATGGTAGATAATATCATCCCTTACATCGGTGGTGAAGAAGAAAAGTCCGAGATTGAGCCTCTCAAGATCTGGGGTAAAATTGAAGGCGATGAAATCAAGATGACAAATGACATT
>SVPX01000044.1 GCA_015065665.1 Oscillospiraceae bacterium
TAGCCGCTGCTTATGCAGCTACATATCCCATTGCACTTATAGCAGTTGTTCTGGTTTCTCAGTTCCTTTTATTGATGTTCTGATAACACAATAATTGATTCAAACGACCTCATCTTTTCAGATGAGGTTGTTTTTTTGCCTTCCCCTTGAGGAAACTCCCTTGATAAGGGAGATGTCACGAAGTGACAGAGGGTTTGCCGTTCCTGCAAGGAAAAGGTGGATTGCGAAACAAAGTGGAGCAAGACGGATGAGGTGGAAACAATCGTATTTAGTGTAAAAAGCAAAGTATCCTACACATCTTTATTTACCATGGGAGCTTTTATACCTTCCAAAGGCTCCCTTGTGTAAAGGAGCTGGATTTGCCGTAGGTAAAGACTTAGGGATTGTAAAATATCACGCTTGTTTTATTGTATTAAAATAAGTCTTGACAATTCGTAAATTAAATTGTATTATTGTTATAGTACAGTAATACAATTTAAACTGAAAGGAGGACTTTTATGGCATGGAGTTTTGACAAACACACACCTGTGTTTGTGCAGATTGCAGAGAGAATCCGAGCAGATATCATCAGCGGTGTATATCCGCCTTCATCACAGATTCCCTCAGTCCGTCAACTTGCGCTCACAGCAGCGGTAAATCCCAACACAGTTCAACACGCACTTACTGCTCTGGAGGCAGAGGGACTTATCTATTCTGAGAGTACATCGGGCAGATTTGTCACGGATAATCTTGAACTTATCCATAAAGCCAAGCGTGAGGCGGCACAGAAACTTATTATGGAGTTTCTCCGTAAAGCACAGGAACTTTCCATAACCAAAGAAGAACTAATTGAAATGATAAAGGAGGAATCGGTATGAGCGTGCTTGAATGCAGAAATCTGACAAAAGCATACAAACGCGGCTGGAATGTCCTTGATAACCTTAACCTTAGTATTCCCGAGGGCAAGATAATCGGACTTCTGGGACCAAACGGTTGCGGTAAATCTACACTTATAAAACTCATTGCAGGACTTCTCGTTCCTAATAAAGGCGAGATTTTAGTAGACGGTAAGCCTGTAGGAGAGGAAACAAAAGCTATTGTTTCCTATCTTCCCGAGCGAACATATTTCAACAGCTCAATGAAGGTTTCGGAGCTTATCAGCTACTTTGCCGAGTTCTACGCAGACTTTGATAAAGACAAGGCATACAGACTTATGTCTGACCTTGATATTGACACAAACGCAAAACTCAAGACTCTCTCCAAGGGTACTAAGGAGAAAGTTCAGCTTATCCTTGTTATGTCAAGACAGGCTAAACTCTATCTTCTTGATGAACCTATCGCAGGTGTTGACCCTGCCGCAAGAGAATATATCCTCAGCACAATCGTAGGCAACTATAACCCTGAGGCAACAATCATCATCACAACCCACCTGATTGCAGATGTTGAGCAGGTGCTTGATGATTTTATGTTTATTTCTTATGGTGGAAAGATTCTCAAATCCGGTAACGCTGAAGAAGCAAGAATAGAAAATAATTGTTCACTTGATGAACTTTTCAGGGAGGTGTTCAGATGTTCGCAAAACTTCTGAAGCATGATTCAAAAGCCATCTTAAAGCATTGGTGGCTTGGTGCGGCGGCTTGTCTGATACTTGCCCTTGTGGGCGGTTTCAGCTACAGAATTTCACTTGTAGACTACACAAAGTACGATGTTTTGGTTGGAGTAGCAAGTGCTATTCATGTACTTGCGCGACTTGGACTTTTCCTGTTTCCTTTGTTCACATCAATTCTTATAATCATCCGTTATTATAAGCACTTCTTTACTGATGAGGGATATCTGACCTTTACACTTCCTGTCAGAAAGAACACACTTCTTAATTCAAAGATTGTAACAGCAATTATCTTTACAATTGTATCCAATATAGTAAGATATCTTTCTCTCTTTGTAATTGTTCTGATTGGTGATCCCAAACTCATTTACTCAGAGGATTTACTGTTTGAGGTCAGTCCCTTAGGAGGAATAGTTTCTTCAATCTTCTTTGGCTACGGTACACTTGCAGATTATGTGAGGGAGGCAGGTTCCTATGCTGTAGTCAGCGGTATTCTTATTATTCTGATTATGCTGATGGCATATATAGTGGAGATTCTTTTTATCTACGGATGCATTACCCTTGCCGCATCCCTTGTTAAGAAACACAAGGTGCTTACAGCAATCGGTATCTACTATGGTACAACCAGTATCCTCTCTGTAGTGATGACTATCCTTTCTATTTTCGGTCTGTTTTCTGTGTACGATATAGGCGCAAATCTGGATTTTAAGATTGCAACTCTCGTTTTGTGCGCTGTTTTAGGCTGTATGATTATGGTGTGTGGTGCATTGTATCTGCTTCTGACAGCCTTGCTTCATAAGAAGCTCAATCTGGAGTAAAGGGGGAAAGAATATGAAAAAGATTTTTAGCATTATTCTGGCAACAGTTTTAGTCTGTGTTTCTTTACTTGGAGCCATTCCCTCTGCATCTGCAGCAAAGGATAACGATTGGATTATGGGCCCTGATGCAGCCTATGTAAAGCATAAGGATAAAACATACTATCCTATCCCTGATTTGCCTTATTATGAAATTAATTTTCATTCAAAGGGCGACTACAGTTGGGATTATCTTGAGGGAGAAACCGAGGAAATAACAAAGGAAATCTTCCCATACACAAGGGTGAATTACTCATTAGAAGAAGACTTTCCCTGGATAGAGGTTTTTGTTACTTCCTATTCATATTCTGATACTACTGTCCTTTATGTAGAAGAGTCGTATTACGATGAGTATCTTGCTCTTGCCAACGGCACAGCCCCCACTTATATATGCGGTAATAATTATGACTATGGTGTTTATCTGGACTATACCGCTTCAGGTCTTAAGAGTTTTACTCTGAATCCTATGGATATAGAAAAATGGAAGACCGGTGAAGCAATAAACACCAAATCCTTCCTGCTTGATAAATATGACTTCGGCGAGATTCATGGCTTTGATAAAAAGGGTACAATATCCCTTGTGTGCGGTATCTTCTATGTAGATGAAGAGAATCAGGAGGTATACCTTCAGCCTACCTCATCTATAACTACCAATGATAATTATTATTTTGGTAATGATATGTACTCTGATGTAACAGTATACAGACTTGAAGATGAAAAACTCCGCGAAGAACTTATAGAATACTTTTACACCGAGCCTGAGGATGAACTTCAGTGGCTTGAACCTGAGGAAGATGATATGACCTTTGGCGTAGCCTTTGCAGTTTTCATCTTCGGCATCATCCCTGCCTTTGTCCTTGTATTTTCTGTTGCAATGCTCTTCCTTGTAAAGGATAAGAGAAGATACAGTCCCGCCTATATCACAATGATAGTAGGCTCCGTAATCGTTCTTGTATCCTGTATAATACTCCTCATCTGTCTTATCTGATAACACATAACATAAACACTCAAAGAGCCATCTGATTTATTTCAGATGGCTCTTTTTATAGCCTCCCTTGCCTAAAGGGAGGGGGACTGCCGAAGGCGGTGGAGAGATTGTAAAAGAAAAGGGTTCCGATTTCTACAAATCGAAACCCTTTATAAATCTATTTTTACTTTTCAGGCTTGATAAGTCCCACAGCCTTGCATATTTCCATAAGGATTGTAGGAACAAATATAAGGCCAACACATACAAGATAGAGTTTTGCGGGCAGATATACAAGTCCGAATGCAACCTGCACAGGTGTAAAGAGTACAAGACAAACAAGTGCAAGAGAAGCAAGAACTGCAAGGTTCAGATTCTTATTAGTAAAGAATCCAATCTTAAAGAGTGAGCGGTCAGAACGCATATTGAATGCCTGCAGAATCTGAGAAAGTGACAAAGTCATAAATGCCATTGTCTGTGCAACAGCCTCGTTTCCTGTCAGGCTATCTCCGATAAAGTATGCAATAAGTGTCAGCACACCAAAGAGAATACCCTGCAGGATAATTCTGATACCAAGACCGTTTGCAAAGATTCCCTCGTTCTTGGGCTTGGGTTTTCTGTTCATAACATCCTTTTCAACAGGCTCCATACCAAGTGCAATTGCAGGCAGAGAGTCTGTAACAAGGTTTATCCACAGAAGCTGCATTGAGAGCAGGGGAGAGCGGTGCCACAAAAGCATAGCAATAAATACAGCCACAACCTCACCGATGTTAGTACCCAGCAGGAATGAAACAACCTTTTTGATGTTTGCGTAGATTCCTCTGCCTTCCTTAACAGCCTCAACAATAGTTGCAAAGTTATCGTCAGTAAGTGTCATGTCAGCCGCACCCTTTGCAACGTCTGTGCCTGTAATACCCATAGCACAGCCGATGTCAGCAGCCTTCAGAGCAGGTGCGTCATTTACACCGTCACCTGTCATAGATACAACCTGACCTTTTCTCTGCCAGGCTTTGACAATGCGGATTTTATTCTCAGGAGAAACTCGTGCGTAAACAGATATTTTTTCAACCTGTTCGTCAAGTTCTCTGTCTGTCATAGCATCAAGCTCAGCGCCTGTAATAGCCATATCACCATCAAGGAGAATACCCAGTTCTCTTGCAATTGCAGATGCTGTAACAACATGGTCACCTGTAATCATAACAGGTTTGATTCCTGCCTGTCTGCAGGTAGCAACCGCCGCCTTTGCTTCTTCTCTGGGAGGATCAATCATACCCACAAGTCCCATAAATGTCAGACCGTTCTCAAGGTCCTCGGATGTAAGTTCAGCAGGAATTTCATCAATAACCTTGTAACCCACAGCCAGAACTCTCAGAGCTTTCTCACTCATAGCTTCTGTGATGATACGGGCTTTATCAAGGTCACCCTCAATACATCTCTCTGCCATCATATCAAAAGCACCCTTGACGATAACCACCAGTTTGCCGTCAATGCTGTTAATGGTGCTCATAAGTTTTCTGTCAGAGTCAAAGGGGATACCGCCAAGTCGGGGATAAGAGGAATTCAGTTCTTCCTTGGGCATACCGTTCTTGTGTGCCGCATAGACAATAGCAGTTTCTGTGGGGTCACCAAGATGTTGTTCTTTTCCCTCTGTGAATACTACAGAGCCGTCACAGCAAAGTGTGCCATACATCAGAAGTTTCTTTACATCTTCATTGTTGTTATCAGTTATATCAACTGTATCCTCTGCTTTGTCAAGGAATGCCTTCACAAGTGTCATTCTGTTCTGTGTAAGAGTACCTGTTTTATCAGAGCAGATAATAGAAGCACTACCCAGAGTTTCAACTGCAGGCAGACGTCTGATAAGAGCATTTCTCTTTACCATTCTCTGCACACCAATAGAGAGAACAATGGTAACAATAGCAGGCAAGCCCTCAGGAATAGCAGAAACAGCAAGGGATACTGCTGTCATAAATATTTCAAGTACGGGGATGTCGTTTAATACACCAACAATAAAGATGATTGCGCAGGCGGCAAGAGCAACAAAACCCAAGTATTTACCCAAGTTAGCAAGTTTTTTCTGCAGAGGTGTCTGTACTTCGCTTTCACCTGATAAGAGGTTTGCAATTCTGCCCATCTCTGTGTCCATACCTGTTGCGGTAACAACGGCTAATGCTGTACCATAGGTAACACTGCAACCTGAGAATACCATATTTGAGCGGTCACCCAGAGGAGCCTTCTTATCAACCTGAGCGTTTGCATCCTTCTCAGAGGGGACAGACTCACCTGTGAGAGCAGATTCCTCACACTTAAGACTTGTGCTTTCAAGTAGTCTTGCATCAGCAGGGATAAAGTCGCCTGCCTCCAGTTTGATGATATCACCGGGTACAAGCTCAGCGGCATCGATTATCATTTCTTCGCCGTTTCTTATAACCCTTGCGTGAGGTGCCGACATATTCTGCAGAGCCTCAAGTGCTTTCTCAGCCTTGCTCTCCTGCACAACACCCATAATGGCGTTGAGTATAACAATCAGCACAATGAGCAGGGGTTCAAAAAGTTCACCCCAGTTGCGCTCAAGACAAACTACTGTAAATGATACAATAGCCGCACCGATAAGTATAAGAATCATCACGTCTTTGAATTGGTCCATAAACCTTTGAAGCGTGGTTTTCTTCTTCTTTTCTTTCAGTTTGTTTTCGCCAAACTTTGCTTTTCTTTCTTCAATCTGCTGTGTGTTGAGACCTTTACTGCTATCAACAGCGAATTCAGAAAGAACAGCTTCTTTTGATTCATTATGGAATATCAAGACGATACCTCCCATATAGTCAAATTTTTTCATCTTATTTATTATACCAAAAATTTATTATTTTTCAATCAAATTAGTATTAAGGTTATGTTAATTTTCTCCAATTCTTTTTAAGGTTTTTAGTGCAATTTCCCGAGAACTATGGTATAATATTCTGGCATTTCACATCAGGAGTAATTTATGGATATAAAAGTTGTATTATTTGACCTTGACGGCACATTGCTTCCTATGGATCAGGAGGAGTTTGTCAGAGCATACTTTGGCTTGTTGTCACAGAAAATGTCCCATTATGGATATAATCCAAAAGAACTTGTTTCTGCAATCTGGCAGGGGACAAAGGCTATGATGAAAAATGACGGCACCCATTTGAACGAAGAAGTTTTCTGGCGTGTCCTCAAGGATATCTATGGGGACAGAATCCTTGAATCACAGCCTTATTTTGAGGAGTTTTATCACAATGAGTTCATTGGTGTGAAGGATATTTGTTCCTTTAATCCTTTAGCAAAAGAAGCGGTAGACCGTATAAAGAATAAGGGTTTAAGAATAGCTTTGGCAACTCAGCCTATATTTCCACACATCGCCACACAGAATCGCATTAAGTGGGCAGGGCTTGAAGAATCTGACTTTGAACTTGTAACATATTATGAGAATATCGGTTTTTCCAAACCCTCTCTTGAATACTACAAAGAGGTCTGCAAACGGTTGAATGTTGACCCCACAGAGTGCCTTATGGTAGGTAATGATGTAGATGACGATATGATTGTTTCTTCTCTTGGTATGAAGACCTTTCTTCTCACAGATTGCCTTATCAATAATTCAGATAAGGATATTTCCCTTTATCATCAGGGTACTTTCAATGACCTTATGAATTATCTTAATGTGTAAAAAATCAAATTATAGTATATGTAATGAAAAAGCCGTCTGTTAACTCAGACGGCTTTTGCTGTGTTATTCTGTTTTTTCAGATTCGGGTTCTGTTTTTATTTCTGTTTCTTCGGTTGTTTCGGTTACTGATATTTTAACTTCAGATTCTGCGTTTTTTTCATCTTCACTCTCTATAGCATCCTCAGAAAGTTTAGAGTATGTAAATAACTGCTTACTGTAAAGACTTGCCTTGCCTGAAAGCAGGAAACTGATAATAGCACTCAGAGCGAAGAATATCATACCCTCACTGCCGAAGAGTTCAATGCAGATAATAATTGTGCTGAGCGGACAGTTTGTAACACCGCAGAAAAGTGCCGCAATACCTACAGCCGCACCGAATCCGGGATTAAGTCCCAGGAGTATAGCCGCAGAGCCGCCCAATGTACCGCCTATAAACATAGTAGGTACAATCTCGCCACCTTTGTAACCTGCACCCACAGTAATAGCGGTAAAGAGGATTTTAAGAGCAAAAGCCTCAAACCTGACTTCACCTTCTGTGAAGATGTGATGGATAATGTTAACTCCGCCGCCGTTGTAGTCCATACTGCCTACAAGGATTGTCAGCAGTACAATAATAGCACCGCCTACAAAAATTCGCAGAAATTCATTTTTGAAGAATTTTTTGAAAAGTTTCTCTGATGTGTGCAGAGACAGGCAGAACAGAATGCTGACCACAGCACAGATGATTGCAATTACGAATACCTTCCACATAGTGTCAGGTGTCATTCCCGGAACAGATTGCAGAGGGAAACTTTCAGGAGTCACACCTAAAGTAGTGGATATCCAGAAAGCGGTGATGCTTGATACCATGCAGGGGAGGAATGCTGCAGAGCAAACCTGACCAACATTTACAACCTCAAGTGCGAACACACAGGCACCCAGGGGTGTGCCGAATAAAGCCGAGAATACAGCACCCATACCGCACATTGTCAGTACATGTCTTGATTTTTCATCAAGTCTCAGTATCTTGCTCAACATACCTGACACACTGCCGCCAAGCTGTAGTGCTGCACCCTCACGTCCTGCAGAGCCACCGAACAGATGGGTGATAGCAGAGCCGATGAATATAGCCGGGAACAGCAGAGCAGGTACTTTCTTTTCGCTTCGTACACTCTCAAGAACTCTGTTTGTGCCAACATCTGATACCCTGCATAACTTGTAAATTCCAACAGACACAAGACCGCCTATGGGGAGCAGAAGCACAAGCCAACTGTTTTCTGTTCTGGTTTCGGTTACAAATTCTAAGAGCTTTGCAAACAAAAATCCCACAGGGCCGCAGATTGCACCTACAACAGAACCAAGCAGAAGCCACTTGAGGAATGCAAGACAGTAGTCTTTTATGTTGAGTAAAAATGGTTTGGTTTTAGCCCACATTTTATCACACTTCTTAATTAATAATTCGATTGATTATAACATATTCCGCGGATTTTATCAACAGATTATGTTGTTGATTTTGCTTTGTTGTGTTATAATACAGAGAGAAAAGAGGAGATAAACTATGAGCAATATACTTGTAAAAGAATATACCATCCCTGTCAGCAGTTGCGACAACTCAGGCAAACTCAGTATTCCTGCTGTGTTTGATTTGTTTATGGATTTAGCAACCGAACACGCCGCTTTACTCAATATCGGAATGGATACTTTGTCTAAGAAAGGTTGCTTCTGGGTAGCTGCAAAGACCAGAATTGAGTTTGATGTCCGTCCCCGTATGCTTCAGACTGTTGCCGCTTCTTCCTGGCCTGAGAAACCGGGAAATATCCGATATAACAGATATTACACAGTAAAAGATGGAGAGGATGTTATAATCAAAGGCAAAACCGAGTGGACAATCCTTGATATGCAGACTATGAAGCCCAAAAAGTCCTCAGAGGTTTACCCTCAGGATATAGTGCATCCTGAGGATGTAGTCTGCGAAGAACCTTTTTCCCGAATTTCCACCGACTTTTCTGATTCAGAGGAGATGCTTTCTTATACAGTAACCTCCCGTGATATTGATGTAAGTCAGCATATGAACAATGTAGCATACATAAGAGCGGTGCTGTCTTCCTTTACCTGCAAAGAGATAGAGGATATGAATATCCGCCAGGTTGAGGTTGCCTACAGACTTCAGTGTTATGAGAGTGAAAAACTCTCTGTTCGCAGACGCAATACCGAGGATGGAATAGAAATCGGTATTATCAAAGAAGACGGTAAAACCGCCACAACAATGAAACTTATCTGCGGCTCATAACTCTCTTTGTTTAAATGAGGATGTATTTTATTATTTATATGATATTCCCTTTGTGTAATTAATTCTATTAAAAGGGTGAGCAAAATGGCAAAGAAAGCCTACCTTGAGATAACAAACATCTGCAATCTGAACTGCAGTTTCTGTCACGGAACCAACCGAGAACCAAAGCTTATTTCTGTAGAAGAGTTTAAAGTCGCGGCTCAAAAACTCAGACCTTTTGCAGATTATCTTTATTTTCATCTTTTGGGTGAACCTTTGCTTCATCCCGACTTGGCTGAGTTTTTCCGCATTTCCCATAGTCTTGGTTTCAAAGTCAATATAACCACCAACGGTACTCTGCTCTCTGAAAAATCTGAGATAATTCTGAATTCTCCCTCCCTCCATAAAGTCAGCATATCCCTCCATTGTTACGAGGCAAATTCCATCGGTGTCAGTTTAGATGCTTACCTTGATATGTGCTTTGACTTCTGCAAAATAGCAAAGGATAAAGGCATAGTTGCCGTTATGCGATTGTGGAATAAAGGTGGAGCAGATGAGCTTAATAATCTGATTCTCAGCCGAATGCACGAAAGTTTCGGTAGAGAGTGGAAAGAACTCTACTCAGGCTATAAGCTGGAAGAATATATATTCCTTGAGTGGGGAGAACTCTTTGAGTGGCCCGATGTAAATGCCGAGGATTTCGGAAGTAACCACTCCTGTTACGGCCTCCGCGACCAACTGGGTGTTCTTTGTGACGGCACAGTAGTACCATGTTGTCTTGATTCCGAGGGTACAATCAACCTTGGCAATATCTTTAAGGAGGATTTAGATGATATTCTAAATAGCCCTCGTGCCAATTCCCTCAGAGATTCCTTCCGCATCAGAAATATACAGGAACCTCTCTGCCGCCGCTGCGGCTACGCCGCAAAGTTCAGAAAATAAAGTTTGAATTAAAAAGCGAAAATAAAAGATACATTTATCAATAAAAGCCACCTGTGAAAGGTGGCTTTTATAATTGTAGATTATTTAATTTCTTGTTCCAATGTTTTGAATGTGTCAGTGTTGAAGAAGTCATAGAGTGAAATCTCCAAACCATCACAGAGCTTTTTGAGTGTAACTACACCTGCGTTCTGACTTCCGCCGTTGATGATATTCTTGAGAGTAGAGGGCGGAACAGCAGAGATTCTTGCCAAAGCATTAACAGACAAGTTTCTTTCTTCGCATAATTCCAGTAATCTGTTTGCAACAGCCTTTCTTGTATTCATAAAATCACCTGATTATATACGGAATTACTTGTCTGACAATTTGAGAATATAGTCAACGGACACACCATAGAACTTAGCAAGTTTAATGAGTATTTCATCAGTAAGCTGTTGGGTACCTGTTTCTATATAACTGTATTTTCTTTGTGTAATGCCGATAGCTTTAGCTACCTGTGTCTGAGTAAGGTCTCGGTCTTCCCTTAAGTCTTTAATTCTGTTATCCATATAATCACCAATTGTATTATATGATAGATAAATTTTATCTATTGACATTTAGATAGATATTATCTAAACTAATATGTGGTGATGATATGATTATTGATATTACAGGTATAGTACTAACTCCCGGCAACAATGGGGAAGACTGCACAGGAAACGGAAAACATTTTGATGAATACGGAAATCTTATAGAGTGCTGTTGTGATGAATGTAATTACCTGCTCTGCTGTACTTCTGATAATGTTAATTGTAGTGAGTGTACAGACCGCGATTGTCCGAGGAAAATTGCAACTATATATGAGTGAATAATATAGTGAAATATTTGTCTTGGGACAAATGTGAAATAATAACCTGCGGTTATTGTGAAATTTTCTGCTTTGCCGAAAGTGAAATAAAATTTGCCCAGTATTTGCGTAGCAAATATTTCACACGCATTGCGTATTTCACTACCGATAGGTAATTTCACTTGCCGAATGGCAAATTTAGCTGAAAAAAAGACCAAGTCATTGACTTGGTCCTTTTTTCTGGTGGAGGCGAGGAGAATCGAACTCCTGTCCGAAAACCACTTGCCAAAGCTTTCTACGGGTGTAGTTGTCGTATTAATCTTAGCTTATGCACACTCCCGACAACGGGATTGTGCTAAGAGCAGCTCCTGATTGATGACAAAGGTCGGAGCATCCCTTTGTTCACCTTTACCGCTGATCGACGCCCGATCCGAGGTCGCGGTGTTCCTCGGTCAGACGAGCAGCATTAAGCTGCTAAAGCGACTGTATTGTTGTCGTTTATTTTAAGTTTGCGTCTTTTATAGTGGATCCGCGCCACTACCCGCTTACTAAAGTTCGCAATCCCCGTCGAAACCATTGCGCCCCCGTAAGTAGCCTGATTTTACTCAGGCTTAGTTATTAAATTGTGTGGCGGTTTTGCATTTCACAAAACTATTATTTGAGCCATTAAGAACATTATACGCAGATGCATAGAAAAATCAAGTGAATTTTCTATGAATGATAAAGCCATAATTTGCAAAAATTGCAAATTATCAGTCGTGCTGTCTGTCCTTCATAGCTCGTTCAATGTCTCTTTTTGCTGAGCGTTCAGCATCGGTTGCACGTTTATCGTGGAGTTTTTTACCCTTGCACAGACCAATCTCAATTTTAACCTTACTGCCCACAAAATAAACAGAAAGAGGGATAAGGGAGTAGCCGTCCTGTTTCACAAGTGAGAAAAGCTTGATAATCTCTTTCTTGTGCATCAGGAGTTTTCTCACTCTCATAGGGTCTTTGTTAAAGATGTTGCCCTGCTCATAGGGACTAACATGCATACCGTTAATGAAAATTTCACCCTCAACAACAGAGCACCAGCTATCCTTAAGATTCAGTTTGCCCTGGCGGATAGACTTAACCTCTGTGCCAAAAAGCTCAATTCCTGCTTCGTAAGTCTCTTCAATAAAATAATCGTGGTATGCTTTTTTGTTCTGAGCAACCACTCTTTTTTCTGTTTTCACAGTTCACTCCTGCCTTCCAATGCACGGGCAAGGGTTACCTCGTCCGCATATTCCAGGTCACCGCCTACAGGTATTCCGTAAGCAAGTCTTGTGGTTTTGATTCCAAGGGGTTTCAGTAGTCTTGAGATGTACATTGCCGTTGCGTCACCCTCAACGGTGGGGTTGGTTGCCATGATAACCTCGGTAACTTCTCCGTTGTTTATCCTTTGGAGAAGTTCTTTGATATACAACTGGTCAGGTCCAACATTGTTGAGAGGAGAGATAGCACCATGCAGCACATGATAAGTACCCTGGAATTCTCGTGTTGACTCCATAGCCATAGCATCTCTTGGTGATTCTACAACGCAGATAACAGATTTGTCTCTTGCCTGATTGCGGCAGATAGGGCATAATTCTTCATCAGAAAAATTACAGCATACTGAGCAGTATCTGATTTTCTCGTGAGCATCTGTAATCGCTTTTGCAAAATCCTTTGCCTGGTCAGGTGTCATATGAAGTACATGGTATGCAAGACGCTGTGCGGTCTTACTGCCGATACCCGGCAGACTCTCGAACTTGTCGATGAGTTTTGCCAGTGGGGGAATGTTATATCCAGCCATATCAGAACAGACCGGGGATATTCATTCCGCTCATACCGCCGGAAATGGATTCCATAGTTTTCTCTTTATCCTCGTTTGCTGCACGAAGTGCCTCGTTAACAGCAGCCATAACAAGGTCAGACAGCATCTCTACATCTTCAGGATCAACAACATCCTGAGAAATTTCGATAGATGTAACTTCCATCTTGCCTGTAACTACAACCTTAACAGCACCGCCGCCGGATGTAGCAGTATATTCCTTTGCTTCCAACTCCTCTGTAGCAGCCTCCATCTGAGCCTGCATCTTCTGAGCCTGACGAGCTAACTGCTGAAGATTGGATGCTCCGCCTGAGCCGTATCCCTGAGGTAATCTTGCTTTCATATTAATCATTCTCCTTTAGAATTTATTGTAATTATCTGAATGTTGAGGTTATTCCTCCACAACATTAATTCCATTTGATTTAAGGTCGCCTACAAGACTATCAAGAGGATCTGTTACTTCCTCTTTTTTTTCTTCGGGCTTTTTATAGGGGCCAAGAGTGTATCTCTTGCCTGTAATCTCCAGTACTGCTTTTCTCAGATTATCACGCTGTGATGGATTTTGAAGCAGTTTAAAGGGAATATCTGTGCTGGATTCAATAAGCAGATAGTCACCGCTTACATAAGCAGTAGTACCCTCAAAAGCAGAGGCTATAACTCGTGAATATTGCTTAAGGTTTGCTACAACCTCAGGCCACACCATAAGAGGAGTTGCCTGACGCATAATTGCGTCCATATCCACAGGCCCTTTTTTCTTGGGGATAGTCTGTGTCTGAGAGGGTGTGTTAGCAGATGGTTTTACTTCTTGCACAGGTGTAGGTGCAGGAAGTTCAGTAACAATCTCTGGAGCAGGTGCATATTCTGTATCAACTTTGGTTTTTGTAACCTCAGTTTCTGTCTTTGCAGGTGTCTGTTCAACTTCTTCAACCTTTGCAGGGGAGGGTACAGGCTTTTCCTGTACAGGTGCCTGAGGTGTTACAGGTGTAGTCTGTACAGGTACCAAAGGAGCGGATACAGCAGGTATACCGCATTTTACAGCTTTTTCAAGTGCAGATATACGAGAGAGTAAAGATTCCATAGATGTTTCAAGCTCAGGTGCGCTGAGTTTTACAAGGGCTATTTCAAGCTCGATTCTGTTGTCAGAGCCTTTGCCCATTCTCTCATATGCAATCTGTAGCACATCCATAGCATACACAATGTCTGCGAGGGATAACATCTGTGCCTGACTATAGGCAATATCATATTCATCGTCAGAGAGGATAACCAGTTCTCTGGGGTTTCTTACAGTCTTTATAAGCATCAGTGAACGGAAGTGATTAATAAGTTCATCACAAAGCCTTGCCATATCCTTTGAATCATTATAGAGTTTATTCAGGATAGAAATAGCGCGTTCGCTGTTTTTATTTACGCAGGATGATGCTAAATCCAGAAGATAGTCTTTCTGTGCAAGACCGGCGGCACGGCGGACTACATCTGCATCAACATTTGTGTCAAGGGCAAGGCATCTGTCAAGGAGTGACAAAGCGTCTCGCACAGCGCCATCTGCAATTACTGCAACTAAAAGTGCAGCTTCGTCTGTGATTTCGGCACCCTCGTTGGTGGCAACGTATTTGATTCTTGCCGCCATATCCTGTGCGTTGATTCGGTGAAAGTCGAATCTCTGACAACGGGAAAGTATGGTAGCAGGAAGCTTGTGTACTTCGGTTGTAGCAAGTATAAAAATAACATGTGCAGGAGGCTCTTCAAGAGTTTTAAGCAGAGCGTTGAAA
>SVPX01000045.1 GCA_015065665.1 Oscillospiraceae bacterium
AAAGTGCAAATCCGATAGCACCGCTTGTTCTGCCCATTTTCTTCAGGAGCTTGTCATACTGACCGCCTGAGAGAATGCTTGTGGGGATACCCTGAAGGTAGCCTTTGAAAACTACACCTGAGTAGTATTTCATATCATTGCCAACAGAGAAGTCAACGATTACAGACTTGGCATAACCGCTGTTTTCAATGATTGTACACAGTGTGCTGAATTCATCATAGGCTTCTTTCTCTTTTTCTGTTTCAACATAGGGGAGAATAGCATTAAGAACCTCTGCGGCATCACCTGCGTTTTCAATGAGTGCACAGAGTTTATCTGTGTTAGCCTGAGAGATACCTTCATCCTCACAGATTGCTCTCAACTCGTGAGTGTTCTTCTGATGCAGACAAGCATGAACTTTAGCCTTTCCATCGTGAGAAAGACCGCTGCTCTCAAGGAAAGCGGCAACAAGTCCCATGTGGGAAATATCCAGCACATAGTTGTCTGAGATAAGAGCAAGGCTCTTTACTGCAAGAAGTACAACCTCTGCTATATCATAGCTTCTCAGGTCACCAATGCACTCAAGACCTGCCTGCATAATCTCCTTGAAACTGTGTGTACCCTTGGAAACTCTATATACATTCTCGTTGTAATAAACCTTCTGCACACAGTTCTTCTTGTCAACGGAATTTTTGATGATAGATAAAGTAACGTCAGGTTTAAGTGCCATAAGGCGACCGCTTCTGTCTGTGAATGTGATAACCTCGTCAGAAACAAGGAAGTCCTTGTTCTTTACATAAAGGTCGTATTCCTCAAATCTGCTCATTTTGAACTGAGAGTAACCGTATCTGCTGTAAAGAGTTCTCAGGTCAAAAATAGCACGTTCATCACTTTTGACGATTTTCTCATTATTCATCATCTGCCGCTACCTCCTTATTCTCGATTCTTTCAATAGCGGTGCGATATCCGCCGGAGCCGTAGTTGAGACATTTGTTAACTCTGCAGATTGTTGCAGTGCTTACGCTTGTCTTTGCATTGACTTCCTGATAATTCTGTCCTGAATGCAGGAGTCTTGCAACCTGGAATCTCTGGGCGATTTCTTTGATTTCCTTGATAGTACAGGCATCCTCAAAGAACATATAACATTCATCAATATCCTTAAGAGAAAGTATTGCTTCAAAAAGAGCATCAATCTCAGGGCTTTTGAATTTGCTCATAATCTTCTGTCCTTTCTTATGGGTGTAGGGCGAAGTATATAATATATGTATATATACTATCAAATAATATGTCTGCAATTTTACCACTATATCACGCTAAAGTCAAGGCTTATAATCTACTTTCTGTAAACTTGTACTCTCTATAGATAGTTACATAGAACTATATGAAATTTATGTTGAAAATACACAAAAAGCCTGTGATTCTGTATATTCTGTAATTTAAGCAGAGTATACAATGTCACAGGCTGTTTTTTGTATAAAATCACTTATAAGACAACGGGGATTTCCTTGTCAATTACCATAGAATCCGGGGTGACAATACAGTCCATTGCAATGATTTTCACACCTTTTTTGTGAGCTTTTCTCAGGGTGTCACCGAAGGCTTTGTGGGTAAAATCATTAGGTCTTAATTCCTTGATTTCTTTCATCTGAATAACAAAGAGTATACAGGCATTGTAACCGTTTTCTGTACAGGCAATAAGTTCTTCAATATGCTTTACACCACGCTGGGTAGGTGCATCTGGAAACATAGCAATTCCCTGGTTTTCCTGGGTAACACCCTTGACTTCAAGGAATGTTTTTTCACCATTGTCTTCTATGTAAAAATCGAATCTTGAATTCCCGTACTTTACCTCTCTGCGGATAATTGCGTTTTCTGAGAACAGACTGCAGCTTCTCAGCCATTCCTCAGCAGTATCATTGGGTATCTGGGAGTCAAGGTTAATAAGCAGGGGTGGTAGGCTTTCTCTGTTCTTTTCTGCGGCAATCAGGTCGTATGCGGTTTTTCTGTTTGGGTTATCCGAGCAGGCAAGATAAACAACACAGTAAGGGACAAGCAACTCTCTGCATCTGCCTGTGTTTTTTACATGAACCGTTTCTTCCTTACCGTTTATCAGCACTTTTGCAATAAATCTGTTTGGTCTTTCAATGAAAATTCCTTTGATAACCTTATTGTATTTCATATGTAACTTCCTTTGTTTTACTGTATTATGGCAATTGCATTTGTTATGCATTCGTAAAATTTGACAGTCCTTGAATAAATATCCATTTCGAACATAAAAAATAAGCATCAAATATCTGATTAATTATATATTATTATCTAAAATAAATCAACGAATTAGCAGATATTTAGTAGATGTTCTTAAGTTGTTAAATTTTTGACAAATTCGGCTTTATTCTATTGCACAGGTAAAATTATTATGTTATAATATTAACAAAGTTTTAGGGTGAGAAGTATGTCTTGCTGTATGCAGCGTAGTCTGATTTTTTCTTTTAGCACCTTATAACAATACTGTAAACTAAACTGATAAATAAAACCAAAGGAGAACAGTTATGAACAAAATTACAGTTATCGGCGCAGGTAATGTTGGCGCAACTCTGGCTTATACTTTCACAGTTGCAGGTCTCTGCTCTGAGATAGTACTTATCGACATTAACCACGAGCGTGCACTGGGTGAGGCACTCGACATCCGTCAGGGTACTCCCTTCTGTCATTCCTGCTCTGTATACGCAGGCAGCTATCAGGACGCAGCAGGTTCTGATATCGTAGTTCTCACATCCGGTGTGGGCAGAGCACCCGGTCAGTCCAGACTTGACCTTGCTCAGACAAACATCGAGATTACAAAGAGCATTATTCCTGAAATTACACGTTATGCACCCGATGCAATCTATGTTATCGTAAGCAACCCTGTTGATGTTCTTACCTATGCATTCTGCAAGGCATCAGGTCTTCCTCAGGAGAGAGTAATCGGTTCCGGTACAATCCTTGATACCTCCAGACTCAGAGCAAGACTTTCTGAGTACTACTTCCTCAATCAGCGTAACGTCCACGCTTATGTTCTTGGTGAGCACGGTAACTCCAGTTTTGTTCCCTGGTCTCTGTGTAATATCTCCAACGTTCCCATCGAGGAATACCGCAAGAGTGTACAGCGTACAGACGTTGTTTATCCTGAACTCAACTATGATGAGGTAGAGGACTATGTCAAGAAGTCCGGCGGTGAGGTTATCAGCCGTAAGGGTGCTACCTTCTATGCTGTATCCGTTTCTGTATGTCACCTGTGCAAATGTATCTTAAGCGGTGTTGATACAACTCTCACAGTTTCCACAATGCTCAATGGTGAGTACGGCATTGATGATGTATGCCTGAGCCTTCTCAATGTTGTTGGTAACAATGGCGCACACAGCAAGGTTCTTCTTCCTCTTACGGATGAAGAAATTGTTAAACTCCGTGCAAGTGCTGATACTCTGAAGGAAGTTATCAGAAGCGTAAACATCTGATTTCATTAATAATAAACTTAAAAATATTTACCAGATATTTATATATGAAAGGACAGATTAAGATGGAATATCGTATTGAACACGATTCAATGGGCGAGGTAAAAGTTCCCGCTGATAAACTCTGGGCAGCTCAGACACAGCGTTCCAGCCAGAACTTCCCTATCGGTGTAGGTATAGAAACAATGCCCCGTGAGATTACTCACGCATTCGGCATCCTTAAGAAGGCAGCAGCCATGGCAAACGCCCAGCTTAAGCCCGAGAAGATGACACAGGAGAAACTCACAGCTATTACACAGGCTTGTGATGAAGTAATCGAGGGTAAGCTCAACGATAACTTCCCTCTGGTTGTATGGCAGACAGGCTCAGGTACACAGTCAAATATGAATGTAAACGAGGTTGTTGCTAATCGTGGCAATCAGATTGCAGGTGCTAAGCTTCTTCATCCCAATGATGATATCAATATGAGCCAGTCCTCCAACGATACATTCCCTACAGCAATGCACATCGCTGCTGTGTTTATGATTGAAGACAGACTTATCCCCGCAGCAGAAACTCTCATCAAGACTTTCATTCGTCTTGAAGAAGAGAACGAAGGCATTGTAAAGAGCGGTCGTACACATCTCCAGGATGCTACTCCCATCAAGTTCAGCCAGGAGATCAGCGGTTGGCGTTCAAGCCTTGAGCGTGATGTTGAGATGCTTCGCCTTGCTGTTAAGCCTCTCTATGAACTTGCTCTTGGTGGTACAGCGGTTGGAACAGGTCTTAACACACCCGCAGGTTTTGCCGAGCTTGTAGCACAGAAGGTTGCAGACCTTACAGGTAAGCCCTTTGTTACAGCAGTCAACAAGTTCCATGCTCTCACATCCAAGGATGAGCTTGTGTTTGCTCACGGTGCAATCAAGGCTCTTGCCTGTGATATGATGAAGATTGCAAACGATGTTCGTTGGCTTGCAAGCGGTCCCCGTGATGGTCTTGGCGAAATCTTTATTCCCGAGAATGAGCCCGGTTCTTCCATTATGCCCGGCAAGGTTAACCCCACACAGTGTGAGGCGGTAACAATGGTTGCAGTTCAGGTTATGGGTAATGATGTAGCAGTAGGTATGGCTGCATCTCAGGGTAATTTCGAGCTTAACGTATTTATGCCTGTATGTATCTACAATTTCCTTCAGTCAGGCAGACTTCTCTCTGAGGCTATTCTTTCATTCAACAATAACTGTGCAGTAGGCATCACAGCAAACCGCGAGAAAATGCACCACAACCTGCACAATTCCCTTATGCTGGTTACCGCTCTCAACCCCTATATCGGTTACGAGAATGCAGCAAAAACAGCAAAGAAAGCATATAAGGACAACATCTCTCTCAAAGAGGCTTGTGTAGAACTTGGATTCCTTACAGCAGAGAGATTTGACGAGGTATTCCATCCCGAAGAAATGGTTTAATCCAAGGAGTGTATACAATGAAAGTAAGTTATTTTCCCGGATGCACACTCAAGACTAAGGCAAAAGACCTTGATATGTACGCCCGCAAGTGTGCAGAAGTTCTTGGTGTGACTCTGGAAGAAATCGACAACTGGCAGTGCTGCGGCGGTGTGTTTACAACAGCAAAGAACGAGGTTGCCACAAAACTCTCATCTGTCCGCGCTCTCAAATTTGCACAGAGCAAAGAACAGCCCCTTGTTTCTGTATGCTCAGCCTGTCACAATGTGCTTAAACAGACAAACCATGCAATGCAGACAGACTCTGCATTTGCAAATAAAGTAAACCTTTATATGGCAGAGGAAACCGACTATGACGGCAGTACACAGGTTTATCATTACCTTGAGATGCTCCGTGACCTGGTTGGTTTTGATGCTATCAAGGAAAAGGTGGTTAACCCCCTCAAGGGCAAGAAGATTGCCGCATATTACGGTTGTCTCCTTCTTCGTCCGGGTACTGTAATGCAGATGGACGACCCTGAGAATCCTCAGATTTTCGAGGATTTAATCCGCGCTCTGGGTGCTGAGCCTGTAATCTATGCTATGCGTAACGAGTGTTGCGGCGGCTATGTTACAATGGAGGATCCCGAGTTTGCAAAGAAGAAGAGTCAGGCAGTAACCAATAACGCAACCGCTATGGGTGCAGACCTTATTGTTACAGCTTGTCCTCTGTGCAAGTACAATCTTGATAAAAACGGTAAAGACATTCCCGTTGTATACTTTACAGAGCTTCTTGCTGAGGCTCTTGGTGTAAAGGAGGAAGAGGCACATGCATAATGATAATTCAAGACTCAGAGATGAGATTATCCGTATGAGCGGTGTCAATCCCTCTAAATGTATGAAGTGCGGTAAATGCTCTGCTACCTGTCCTGCTTATGATGAGATGGAGTACCATCCTCATCAGTTTGTATATATGGTTGAGTCAGGTGACCTTGAGCCTCTGATGAATTCCAAATCACTTTACAAATGTCTCACATGCTTTGCTTGTGTTGACCGTTGTCCCAGAGGTGTTGAGCCTGCAAAACTGGTAGAAGCAGTTCGTCTTTCTGTAATCCGTCAGCAGGGCAATAATCATATGACACCTGATGATATACCTGCAATGCTTTCAGAGGACATTCCTCAGCAGGCAATTGTCAGCGCATTCAGAAAATACACTAAGTAAGGAGGAAAAAACATAATGCAGAGAATTGGCGTATTTGTATGCTGGTGCGGAAGCAATATCGCAGGTACAGTTGATGTACAGGCAGTTTCTGATGCTCTCAAGAATGAGCCCGGTGTTGTTTTTTCCACCAACTATCAGTATATGTGCTCTCAGGCAGGACAGAACATGATCATTGATGCTGTTAAGGAACATAACCTTACAGGTATCGTGGTATGCTCCTGTTCTCCCCGTATGCACGAGGCTACTTTCCGTAAGACTGCGGCAGCAGCAGGACTCAACCCCTATATGGTTGAAATTGCAAACATCCGTGAGCAGTGCTCATGGGTACACAAGGATATGCTCACAGGTACTGAGAAGGCTGTCATCTTGGGTAAAGCCGCAGTTGCAAAGGTTAACCTTAACACACCTCTCACACCCGGTGAGTCTCCTGTTACAAAACGAGCTTTGGTTATCGGTGGCGGTATTGCAGGTATCCAGACAGCACTTGATATTGCCGATGCAGGTTTCCCTGTAGATATTGTTGAGGCTAAGCCCACAATCGGTGGTAAGATGGCACAGCTTGACAAGACTTTCCCAACCCTTGACTGTGCTGCTTGTATCCTTACTCCTAAAATGGTTGATGTTGCTCAGAACGAGAACATCCGTATTTTCTCCTATAGTGAGGTAGAGGATATCAAGGGCTTCGTTGGTAACTTTGATGTTACTATCAAGAAAAAAGCAAGATTTGTAAAAGAAGAAATCTGTACAGGTTGCGGCGCTTGTGTTGAGAAGTGTCCCATGAAGAAGATTCCCAATGAGTTCAATCTGGGTATGGATAACCGCCGTGCAATCTACATTCCCTTTGCACAGGCTGTTCCCAAGGTTGCTACCATTGACCCCAATGCCTGTAATATGCTTAAAAACGGCAAGTGCGGTGTATGCTCCAAGGTTTGTACCGCAGGTGCTATCGATTATACACAGAAGGATGAACTTATCTCTGAGAAATACGGTGCAATCGTTGTTGCAACAGGCTTCAATCCCATCAGTATGGATAAGTTTGACGAGTTCGCATACAGCCAGTCCAAGGATGTTATCACATCCCTTGAGTTTGAGCGTCTCACCAACGCAGCAGGTCCCACAGCAGGTAAACTCCTCAGACCATCCGACCTTAAGCATCCCCACACAATTGTATTTGTTCAGTGCGTAGGTTCCCGTTGTGCTTCTTGTGCAGAAAAGGGCAAGGAGTACTGCTCAAAAATCTGCTGTATGTATACAGCAAAACACGCAATGCTTGTTCGTGATAAGTATCCCGATACCGAGGTTTACGTATTCTATATTGATGTGCGTACACCCGGCAAGAACTTTGATGAGTTCTACCGCCGTGCAGTTGAAGAGTACGGTGTAAAATACATCAAGGGTATGGTTGGTAAGATTACTCCCGAGGGTGATGTGTTGAAGGTTCAGGCTTCTGACCTTATTGCCAACAAACAGCTTCACATTAATGCTGACCTGGTTGTTCTTGCAGCAGCAATCGAGCCTGATAAGTCCGCAAGACCTCTGGCTACAATGCTCACAGCAAGTATGGATACCAACGACTTCTTCACAGAGGCTCATCCCAAACTTCGTCCCGTAGAAAGCCCCACAGCAGGTGTGTTCCTCTCAGGTGCTTGTCAGGGACCAAAGGATATCCCTGAGACAGTTTCACAGGCTTCTGCTGCTGCCTCTAAGGTTATCGGTCTTCTCTGCAAGGATAAACTTACAGGTAACCCCTGTATTGCTTCACCTGATGAGCTTATGTGTAATGGTTGCTCAACTTGCGCTAATGTATGTCCCTACGGTGCAATTACTTATGAAGATAAAGAGTTTATGATGCCCGACAGAACAAAGTCTATCCGCCGTGTGGCACAGGTTAACCCCGCAGTATGTCAGGGTTGCGGTGCCTGTACAGTAGCTTGTATGTCAGGTGCTATGGATTTACGTGGCTTTATGGGCTCACAGATTATTGCGGAGGTGGATGCAATATGCAAGTAAACGAATACAGACCTTTAATTGTAGCCTTCTGCTGTAACTGGTGTTCTTACGCAGGTGCAGACCTGGCAGGCAACAACAGACTCAACTACCCTGCAGATGTAAAAATCATCCGTGTACCTTGCTCCTGCAGAGTTAATCCCATGTTTATCCTCCGTGCTTTTCAGCGCGGTGCAGATGGCGTAATTATCTGCGGTTGCCATCCCGGTGACTGCCACTATACATCCGGTAACTATTACACCAGACGCCGTATGGCTCTGCTGTTCTCTATGCTTGATTACCTTGGTATCGAGCGTGAGCGTACCCGTCTTGAGTGGGTATCCGCTGCAGAAGGTGCAAAGTTTGCCGCTACTATGAACGATTTCGCCCAGAAGGTTGCTTCTCTTGGCGAGAACAAAAGATTGGAGGATCTGCGATGCAAAAAATAACTCGTGATGTACTTGTAAGCAAAGCAGTTTCTCTGCTTGAGAATGGTACTGTAAACGCGGTACTTGGTTGGGGTAAAGGTGAGTTCGTATACGATGTAACACCAACAATGTTTGAGACTGCAGATGAAATCCGCGAAAATTTCGTATGGAATGATTTCTGCGGTGCTAACTTCTCCAAGTATCTTGTATCCAAAACAAAGAAAATTGAGGGCAAAATCCTCGTGTTCCTCAAACCCTGTGACACATACAGCTTCAACCAGCTTCTCACTGAACATAGATTTGACCGCGAGAAGGTTTATGTTGTGGGTGTTCCCTGCGAGGGTATGGCTGATATCTCAAAGGTAAAGGCTCTTGCAGGTGAAGGTATCGCAAATATTGACTTCACAGACGCAGGTCTTGTGGTGACAAACTTCTATGATGAGACAAAGACAATTGCTTATGCTGATGTAATGGCAGAGCGTTGCGTAAACTGTAAGAGCAAGAAGCATGTTGCTTTTGACGAACTTCTTGGTGAGACAGGTGAGGTTATCTCCTCTGCAAGATTTGACGAGGTAGCAAAAATCGAGGCTATGACTCCCGATGAGCGTTTTGCCTTCTGGCAGGGTGAACTTTCCCGTTGTATCCGTTGCAACGCTTGTCGTGATGTATGTCCCGCTTGTACTTGTGAAAAGTGCGTGTTTGACAACCCCAACTCAGGTGCAGAGAACAAAGCTCCTGCTACAACATTTGAAGAGCAGATGTTCCACATTATCCGCGCTTTCCATGTGGCAGGCAGATGTACTGATTGCGGTGAGTGTTCCAGAGTTTGTCCTCAGAACATTCCTCTCCACCTTCTCAACCGTAAGTTTATCAGAGATATCGATAACTTCTACGGTGAGTATCAGGCTGGTGCAGAGGTAGGCTCACGCGCTCCTCTGGTTGACTATACACTTGATGATTTAGAGGCTGCCGATGTATTTGAGAGGAGGGAAGAGGAGTAATGCGTAAATGTTCTTTAGCTGTACTTGATAACCTCTTTGCTGCTATTGCAAAGAACGCAACTCTCTATATCCCTGCATCTGATAACGCAGGCGGTGCTAAATTTACAAAATGGGAAGAGGGTACACAGTACCTTGATACCCTTAATACAGTTAAAAGCCCCAAGGACTTCTTCTTTCCCCACACAGAGGATCTGATGGAGTTCAAGGTAACAGGCAAGAACATCGAACTCTTTGATATCAGAGAAGAGTCTGAGGATTTTGTTGTTTTCGGTGTTCGTGCTTGTGATGTTAAGAGTTTTGATATTCTTGACAGAGTATTTCTTGTAGACCCTGTGGACAGTTATTATGCATCACGCAGAGAGCATGGTGTGATTATCTCCCTTGCTTGTACCCGTCCTGCAGAGACTTGTTTCTGTACAACCTTCGGCATTGATGCTTCATCTCCTATGGGTGATATCTCTGCATGGAAGACAGAGGATGAACTTTTCCTTCAGGCTAACACCGAAAAGGGCGAGGCTATCCTTAAGAGTGTTGAGGCTCTCACAGAGGATTGCACAGACGAAAAGGTAGAAGAGCAGAAGGATAGAATCCGTAAGATTATGGGTAAACTTCCCCTTGCAAATCTTACTACCGAGAATTTTGGCGGTGGCAAGACAAAGGAACTTTTCGACAGCGAGAAGTGGGCAGAACTTTCCGAGGCTTGTCTCGGTTGCGGTACCTGTACATTTGTTTGCCCCACTTGCCAGTGCTATGATATCAAGGATTTCAATACAGGCAAAGGCGTTATCCGTTACAGATGCTGGGACTCTTGTATGTTCTCCGAGTTTACAAGGATGGCTCACGGCAACTCCCGCCTTACTCAGCTTGAACGATTCCGTCAGAGATTTATGCACAAACTTGTGTATTATCCCGAGAACAACGATGGTCTCTTCAGCTGTGTAGGTTGCGGTAGATGCCTTGCAAAATGTCCTATTTCTATGAATATTGTTAAAGTAATGAAATCTTTAGGAGGGGAGAAATAATGAATACAAGAGAAGAAACCCTGATTCCTGTTGTGGGTGTAATAACCGATGTACGCATTGATACCCCCGACGTAAAGACTTTCCGCGTTGTAACTCCCGATGGCAAAAAGGCATTTGAACATAAGCCCGGACAGTGTGCAATGCTTTCTATCCCTGGTGTTGGTGAGGCTATGTTCTCAATCACATCTTCTCCCACAAACACCGAATTTATGGAATTTTCAATTAAGAAGTGCGGTTGTGTTACCGATTGGCTCCATCAGGCAGAAGTAGGTCAGCAGCTTACAATCCGCGGACCTTACGGCAGACCTTTCCCCGTTGATACAGAGTTTAGGGGCAAAGACCTGCTCTTCATCGCAGGCGGTATCGGTCTTGCACCTCTTCGTTCAGTAATCAACTACTGCCGTCATTATCGTGATGAATACGGCAAGATTGATATCGTTTACGGCTCACGTAGTATGGACGACCTTGTTGACTACAAAGAGATTGTTGAGGAATGGACAAAGGATACAAACGTTGATGTTCACCTTACAATCGACCGTGAGCAGGAGGGTTGGAACGGCCATGTAGGTTTTGTACCCAACTATGTTAAGGAGCTGGGATTCGATACCAACAAAACAGCCATCATCTGCGGACCTCCCATTATGATCAAGTTCACACTTCAGGCTATGGTTGAACTTGGCTTCAACAAAGAGCAGGTTTACACTACAATGGAACTTCGTATGAAGTGCGGTGTAGGTAAGTGTGGCAGATGTAATATCGGTTCCAAGTATGTATGCAAGGATGGTCCTGTTTTCCGTTGTGATGAACTGGACGAACTCCCCGATGAGTATTGATAGGAGGTAATAAACATGGCTAATATGGTAAATGTTTTTCTGTTCGGAAAGAAGTATCAGGTTCCGGACAATCTGACCATTATGCGTGCTATGGAGTACGCAGGTTACGAACTGGTGCGCGGTTGCGGATGCCGTAACGGTTTCTGCGGTGCTTGTGCTACCATTTACAGAATCGCAGGTGACAGAGAGCTGAAGGCTTGTCTTGCTTGTCAGACAAAGGTTGAGGACAATATGTATGTTGCAACCCTGCCTTTCTTTCCTCTTGTAAAGCAGGTATATGATATTGAGACAGTAACCACCACAGAGCAGGTAATGATGCAGCTTTATCCCGAGATTTACGCTTGTGTAGGCTGTAATGCTTGTACTAAGGCTTGTACTCAGGGACTCAATGTTATGCAGTATATTGCTTATGCACAGCGCGGCGATTTCGAGGCTTGTGCTGAGGAATCCTTTGACTGTGTAATGTGCGGTGTATGTTCATCCCGTTGTCCTGCAGGCATCTCTCATCCTCAGGTTGCAATGCTTGCCCGTCGTATCAACGGCAAGTACCTTGCTCCCAAGTGCGCACACCTTGAGGACAGAGTACAGGAAATCAAAGACGGTACCTTTACCGAGCTTATCGAGGCTCTTATGCAGAAGCCCATTGATGAGATGAAAGAACTCTACAATACAAGAGAAATTGAGAAATAAGGAGGGCAAAGTTTATGTATTCAGAACAGTTTCAGAAATCATTAAAAGCTGTAGAAGAGGCAAGAGAAAATAACATTGCCCTCGAACCCCAGCGTATGACTGCACAGCAGAAAGAGGACTTACTTGCTGAGTTCCACCCCGACTACAGACAGGGTGAGTTCACAGAACTTAAAATGGGCCCCAATAAGGGCGACAAAGTTCCCCACGAACTGGCAGAGACTCTTCAGGCTCACGCAAGAATCAAAGCAGAGGATGTAGACCTTACAACTCCTCAGTATGATGTTGATGTTCTTATTATCGGCGGTGGCGGTGCAGGTGCATCTGCTGCTATCGAGGCACACGAAGCAGGTGCAAACGTAATGATTGTTACAAAGCTTCGTATCGGCGATGCTAACACAATGATGGCAGAAGGCGGTATTCAGGCAGCTGATAAAGAGAACGACTCTCCTGCAATCCACTTTGTTGATGCTTTCGGCGGCGGTCACTTTGCTGCAAAGCGTGAACTTCTCAGAAAACTGGTTTGTGATGCTCCCGAGGCTATCCAGTGGCTCAACGAACTTGGTGTTGAGTTCGACAAGGACGCAGAGGGTAATATGATTACAACTCACGGCGGCGGTACATCCCGTAAGCGTATGCACGCTGCAAAGGATTACTCCGGTGCTGAGATTATGAGAACACTTCGTGATGAGGTTCTTAATCGTCAGATTCCCGTTGTGGACTTCACAGCTGCAGTTGAGCTTATCCTTGATGAGAAGGGCAACGCGGCAGGTGCAGTCCTGATGAATATGGAAACAAAGGAACTCTTAGTAGCAAAGGCTAAGACTGTTATCATCGCAACAGGTGGTGCAGGTCGTATGCACTATCAGGGTTTCCCTACATCCAACCATTACGGTGCAACAGCAGACGGTCTTGTACTGGGCTACAGAGTTGGCGCTAAGCTTCTCTATGCTGAGACTCTCCAGTATCATCCCACAGGTGCAGCATTCCCCGAGCAGATTTTCGGAGCTCTTGTTACTGAGAAGGTTCGTTCTCTGGGCGCAAAACTTGTTAATGTTAATGGTGAAGTGTTTATGCATCCTCTTGAAACCCGTGACGTTGCAGCAGCTTCCATTATCCGTGAGTGTAATGCCCGCGGCAACGGTATCGAAACAGGCTCTGGTCTTGGTGTATGGCTTGATACACCTATGATTGAGGCAATCGGCGGCGAGGGTACTATTATGAAGAGAATCCCCGCTATGTGGAGAATGTTTGATAAGTACGGCATTGATATCCGCAAGGAGCCTATCCTTGTTTATCCCACACTCCACTATCAGAACGGCGGTCTTGATATTAATGAGGATGGCGAGACAACAAACGTAAAGAACCTCTTTGTTGCAGGTGAGGCTGTTGGCGGTATCCATGGCAGAAACCGTCTGATGGGTAACTCCCTCCTTGATATTATTGTATTCGGCAGAAGCGCAGGTAAGAATGCTGCTCAGAAGGCAAAGAATACAGAGGTGGGTACTCTCACACTTTCTCACATCGCTAAGTTTGAGCATGAGATCGAGAGTGCAGGTATTGTAACTGACACAGTATCTCCCAAGCTTCTTCCCAACTATACAAGAAAATAAGGGTTAATTAGAAGGAAGGGTATATAAAATGGAACTTTTCGGTGGAGTAATTCCCATTACAGGAGTTACCTTTCTGATGTTTTCACTGCTTGCTGTTATCGGCATAGGATATCTGCTCGGCAGAATAACCATCAAGGGTGTGTCCCTTGGCACAGCAGGCGTATTCATAGTTGCATTGCTTTACGGTTGCCTTTTTTACGGTACACTTGAGGCTCAGCTCTCTGTAGATGGTGTAAGCTATGTTTCAAATGCTCTCAAGATTGTAGAGAACATGGGATTGATACTGTTTGTTACTTCAGTAGGCTTCATTGCAGGTCCCAAGTTCTTCGGTAATTTTGTCCGCAACTTCAAGTCCTATATTTTGCTGGGTATTGTGATTATTATTTCAGGCGGTATTGCCTGTGTTCTTTGTCTTATGATTGAACGTAATTTCACTCAGCTCAGTCTGGATGAGCTTTCTGCTATGATGGCAGGACTTCTTGCAGGTTCTCTCACCTCAACTCCTGCATTTTCTGCCGCAAAAGAGGCGGCAGTTGCCAAGGGTGGCGAGGCACTGGAGGCATCAGTGTCTGTTGGTTACGGCATTGCGTATCTTTTTGGTGTTATCGGAGTTGTTCTTTTTGTTCAGGTTATTCCTAAACTCCTCAAAGCAGACATGTCAAAGGAGAGGGCACTTATCTCTGACTCGGATGAGGATACAAAGAAAAAGTCATTTGCAGGTAAGCTTCTGGAGATTGACGACTTCGGTATAATGCCCTTTGCTGTTGCGGCTTTAATCGGTGTGTTTATCGGTTCTGCAAAAGCAGGCAACTTCTCATTAACCACCACAGGCGGTTGTTTGCTCACTGCATTGGTGTTCGGACATTTTTCTCAGCTTACCCTGAGACGACCCAAAGAGGGCAAGCAGGGTGTTGCAATCAGCCTTATGCCACCCGATAAAACCCTCAAGGTTTTCCGTGAGTTTGGACTGGTGTTGTTTTTGATGGGCGCAGGTATTTCAG
>SVPX01000046.1 GCA_015065665.1 Oscillospiraceae bacterium
TCAAGGATCTTGAGGAAGCAAGAGCTATCTGTCTTGAGAAGGGTTTTGACCCCGATGAAATCGTAAAGGGCGTTCAGCCCATCGCATTTGAGAACGCTTCCTGGGCATACACACTTGGCTGCGCAGTAGCAATCAAGAAGGGCTGCACAACAGCTGCTGATGCTGCTGAGGCTATCGGTGTAGGTCTTGAGGCTTTCTGTATCCCCGGCTCTGTTGCAGAGCAGAGAAACGTAGGTCTTGGTCACGGTAACCTGGGCGCAATGCTCCTCCGTGATGAGACAAAGTGCTTTGCATTCCTTGCAGGTCACGAGTCCTTTGCAGCTGCAGAGGGTGCTATCGGTATCGCAAGAAACGCAAACAAAGCTCGTAAAGAGCCCCTCAGAGTTATCCTTAACGGTCTTGGCAAAGACGCTGCTTACATCATCTCCAGAATCAACGGCTTCACATACGTTGAGACAGAGTTTGATTACTTCACAGGCGAGCTGAAGATTGTAGAGGAGAAGGCATTCTCTGATGGCGAGAGAGCAGCAGTTCGTTGCTACGGTGCTGATGACGTTCGTGAGGGCGTTGCAATCATGCAGTTCGAGAACGTTGGCGTTTCCATCACAGGTAACTCCACTAACCCCACAAGATTCCAGCACCTTGTTGCAGGTACTTACAAGAAGTGGGCTATCGAGAACGGCGTTCAGTACTTCTCCGTTGCATCCGGCGGCGGTACAGGCCGTACACTCCACCCCGATAACATGGGTGCAGGTCCTGCTTCCTACGGTCTCACAGACTCTATGGGCCGTATGCACGGTGACGCTCAGTTTGCAGGTTCTTCTTCTGTTCCTGCTCACGTTGAGATGATGGGCCTTATCGGTATGGGTAACAACCCCATGGTTGGTGCTACAGTTGCTTGCGCAGTTGCAGTTTACAACGCAATGAAATAATTTACCGCAAGGTAAAAGTAAACAACTACACCCCGATGTTTTAGCATCGGGGTGTTTTTGTGTGTAAAGATGATGTAAAAAGGCTTCTCCTTGAGGAGAAGCTGTCGCTGTAGGCGACTGATGAGGTGTAGGACACCACAGTGTCCGTTAATAATACTTGATTGAGAGGTGCTTTTCCACCTCATCCACCACAAGCGGTCCCCCTTCCCCTCAAGGGGAAGGCTTGAGCGCAGTTGCAGTTTACAACGCAATGAAATAATTTTACCTTTGGTAAATAACTACACCCCGAGTTTTTGCTCGGGGTGTTTTTGTGTGCAGAGAGAAAAGTAAACGGCTTCCGAGAATTTCTCGGAAGCCGTTTGTTTTTTTTTATGGGGTTATCTGATTATCAATAGCACTGGCCGAAAAGGTGGGAGATATAGAATAGGTAGGCGTCGTTTTTCTCGTCATAAACGTAGGAGATGCCGATACCTGTGTAGTTGAAGTCCTTGTCTATGATGTTTGCATAGTGGCCGGGACTGTTCTTGAAGCCGTTGAAATAGGTGGTGTAAATAAGTTCAAGTTCTTCCTGTGTGCCTGTGAACTTCTGATGTCTGTCAAGAGCTTTTCCGTAAACACCATAGATATTCTCACCAATCATCAGAAGATGGAGTGCGCTTGGGTCCTCAATAACAGAGTAGCAGGGACTGCCGTCAGGTCTTGTGTGGGAATAGTTTGTGATGAGTTCCTTGCTTCTTATCTGTGCGGCATCGTCAAGTCCTTTTTTATAAGCGTATGGATCAAGTCCGAGACGTGCTCTCTCTTCATTTACCAGACGATGAAAACCTTCTTCGATGGTCCACAGCATTTCCTGGGTGATAAAGTCGCCTTCTACAGTATCAATGGGTTTGTAGTCCTCAGTTGCAGGTTCGGTTGTTGTGTCTTCTGTTGTATCTTCGGTAGTTGTTTCTGTAGGTTCTTCAACAGTTGTATCTACAGAAGTTGTTGTAACTTCTGTTGTATCCTCTGTTGTGTTTTCAGTAGTTGATTCTACAGTAGTTGTTACTTCGGTGGGATCGGTAACCTCAGTTGTTGTTTCTGTTGAGGGCTCTGTGGTGTCTGTAGGTGCAGATGTCACCTCAGTTGCATCTTCTGTTGTTGTCTCTGTGATAACTGTTGTTACCTCAGTAGGGTCGGTAGCAATTGAAGTTGTTGTTACAATCTCTGATGTTGCTTCGGGGATTGTTGTTTCTGTTGCTTCTGTGCTTTCGGTTTCTGCAGGGAATTTATCACAGATTGAAGCAATTTTTTTCTGAATCCAGGTTGCGTCAACAATATTAACTCTGCCGTTGCCGTCAACATCACTTGTGGATAACTGTTCCTCTGTCAATGTGATAAGGTCCGCGGTGTGCTTCTGAATAAGGGACGCATCCTTGATAGTAACGTAGGAGTCACCATCGCAGTCACCATAACAAGAGTCTGTTCTAGTGTGACTGTCCATGTTGCTCTGTGCAAAAACAGGAGTAGCACCAAGCATCAGCATACAAATAAGCAATAACAGGGATATAAATTTTTTCATAATATATCTCACCTCTGATAAAAATCTCAAAAAGTATAGCACCACTGAAATAAAAAGTCAATAATATTGTGGATAGAAAACCTGTATTTATCAGATTTTTGGAATGTTTTTTTGAAATAGGTGTAACATTTTCCGGACTTGTTTGTTATAATTACAGAAGCGCTTCACAAGAGAGTGAAAGGGGGAGAAAGATGGACAGCACACTGCTGAAGGAACTATACAATAAATATCAGAGAGAACTGTTTCTGTACATCTTCTCTCTTTGCAGAAATCGGGAGATAGCAGAGGATTTAACCCAGGAGACTTTTCTCAAGGCTTTGCTGTCTTTATCCGAAAAGCACTCAAACATCAGAGCGTGGCTTTATATGGTGGCAAGAAATCTGTATCTGAATCTGCTGAAAAAAGAAAAAGGCAGGGTGGATATAGATGAGATGAGGGAGTTTAAAGACGATGGAAATGTTATTGACGATGTAATCTTGTCTGAGCAGAAACGGCTTTGCTACAAAGCTTTGCAGACTCTTGATAAGATGAAGCGGGAGGTGCTGATTCTTCAGTACTTCGGCGGATTATCCCAGAAAGAGATTGCATCGGTACTGCATATATCTACTGAGAATGTGAGAGTTCTCAGTTACAGAGGAAAAAAAGAAATGAAAAAATATCTGGAGGCGAAGGGTTATGACATATAAAGAAATTCTTGAATTATATAAAAAAGGTACACTTCCAAAGGAACAGGAAGAAAAAGTAAAAGAGGATATTGAGAAGCACGAGGCTATCAGCGATTATCTGTTTGACGCAGAGGGTTTACCTGAGTTTTCTGAGGACGAAGTTTTTGAGGGTTGTGCTGATGATACATCATCTGAAGAGCAGAAGTTTATAAAGATGATAAACAAATCAATCCGCAGAGCATTCGTAAGGCTTGGTGTAATTGTGGGTGTGGTTGTACTGGTGCTGACATTGGTTGCAACTACGACTCTGCCTTATATTGTTGATGCAGTATACTACAATCCTGCATCGGTTGTGGGGGACTGTGACGGCATAGAGACAAATCGCATGGAACTTGATACCGCTGTGTATACCGAGCTTTTCACTCCCGGATATTCCCGTACAAAAGTTAATGTGACAAGAGAAGGCTTTGGCAGATATGATATCTGTATTCCTCAGAACTTCAGCTACAACGGTCAGTTTACAGATGTATTCGGCAATGTGGATAAGGGCAAGATGACACTTTATAGTGATGGGCTTTTCAAACTCCCTACAAGTAACGCTTTTGTTCCTGGGGATATTGGTATCAACTCAGAATATGGCGGTACAGGTGCGGCAGGCAGTGTAGAAAACGCAAAGCAGATACTCACAGAACTTGACGATACAGACTACTATGTAGCCTATGTGACTCTTGATAAGGTTATGACTTATGATGAGTTTGTAGCTTGGAGCAAAGCAACAGGCATTGAACCCGAGTGGTGTGCTGTGTGTAAGGAATTTGATGTAAACGGCAAAACTGAGTATGATGTAAATGAAATTGTTGGCTTCAATTACTCTGTAAGTTCAAATGAGATTGCTTATGATAAAGAGAAGTATCCATATCTCAGCTACTTTGATGTGACCACTACTCTCACGGATTTTGAAAGGGATACAATTGATGCAGATGTTATGGAAAAACATATGACAAGTATGCTCAGATATATGTCTAAGCAGGAGAAATTCCTCAATATGGCAGGTTTTGTGTTCTCTGAACACGTATTTGAGCGTCTGGCTATGAATATCGAAGAAAACGGCATCAACATCTATGGCTTTGTTGTAATTGCTCAGAGAGACCGCCTTATTGAAATCAGCAACACAGATGGCGTTTACTACACATACACAAGACCTTTGGATTGATTAACAAAACTCGGAAAGGGCAACTCTATACAGGGTTGTCCTTTTGCTTTTTATTAAGTTCTGTTTAATATTATTGACTTTTACTTGACATCAGGGTATATAGGTATATAATTTACTATGCAAGGATTTTGTATGGATTGGAGGACAATGATGAAAACAGGATATGTTCATCAGCGACTGAAAAAGATAACAGGGGTGCTGAGTGTTCTTTTGTGCCTTGTAGGTGCTTACAGTTGCCTTAATCACCTTTTTATTTATCTTGATGTAGAGATTTTTGAGCTGAACCTGCTTATTGAGGATTTGCTTGTTTTTGCAGGCTTTGTGCTTATGGCAGTTGGTGCCTGGAGAGCCAGTCCTTTACTGTCAGGATTGGGACCTGTGATTGTTATGGTTAAGAGGACAGCAGAGTTTTTTATTGGCTTGAATTCTTTTTCGCCTGAAAGGACAGCAGAAGAAATTATTGGTCTTGTTCTTGGGGATGTATGCGAGATATCAGGTCTTTTGTTTGGCGCTGTTGTGATACTGTCTCAGGAAAAAGCCTTCTCGTTCCTGCGTGGTTTTGCAAAGAATATCTGGCTTATGTCTGCAGTACTTCTTGGCGCTTCCTTTGTAATCAGTGTTTTTGTAAATCCCGGTCCTCTTACAGAGACTAAAATCGGACTCTTCCTTGTGTGGGCGTCAATGCTCTGTTTCTGTGTGTGGAGTACAGACCCTGAGGGTTTCCCGCGATGGATTGCAAAGAGAATCAGAGAAAATGAAGAAGCAGAAAAACAGAATACATAATCAGATAAAAATACCGCCGCGGTTCTGAAACCGTGGCGGTATTGCAATTTTATAAAGTTTATTTATTGTTTTCTTTGGGGGTTTCCAGCATAGCGGCAGGCTTTTTGAACAGCTTATTCTGCACAAAGTTACACAGAGCATCTATGCCGATAAGTTTGAAAAGTTTCATCTGGAGGAAGGTTGCAATTCCGCAGACTATAAAGGCTGAGAGTGCTACAGCAATAACACCCAGCACAACGATGATAGTCTTCTCCTTTGCAATGGCGTTGACGGGGGTTTTAAGTCCGTAAATCCAGTACAAATCCTGAGTATGGAAGATGAACACACCGAAGGTAACAGAGGAAATTCCGCAGATAACCTTGCCGCCTCTTTTTATGTTGGTTGCAAGGAAGAATTCCAGAAGACAGATTGCTGCCAGGAGAATAAAGGGGGATGTGTAGCTGATGAAGATTTTGTGATATTTTGCTTCACCCAGAGTGGTTTTGGTAATATCATAAAGAATGATGAACCACAGCCATACAAACAGGGTGGAGAGGAAGTATCCTGCAAGCCACTTGTACTTGTTCTCTGCCTTAGGGACACCGTGGATACGGATGTATCCGCCGATTATGTACATAGCCATAAGCCAGATTACAGAGTAGCCGCCACCAATGCCGAACAAATCGGAAACACCGGGAATACGGGTGGGAATGCAGAAGAGAATAAAGATTACAGCCATAAGGTACTTGTGCTGATTCTTGGTCATATTCTGCATAAGGATGTTGAGAAATGGTGAGAAGAATGTAAGGCCGAAAAAGGCGGTGTAGTACCAGTTAAGGTCTGCAAGTATGGGGAAGAACATTTTTCCGTATGCATTTTCGTCCAGTTTGTCGGGAGCAATTGCACCCAGAGCAATAGTCATAACGCAGAAGATGAAAAGCACCTGAAACCAGAGATACAGGATTCGGGAGATTTTGAATCTGCTTTTGCAGGAAACATAACCTGAGGTTATGGCAAAGCAGTTTACAGCACAATAACTCATAATCTCAAATAGCCAGAGGATAGTGCCTTTGTCGTTGCCTGTGTTGCTTGAGAGAATAGGTGTGCTTCCCAGGGTGTGTAGCATAATTACCATAAAGGTAGATACTATTCTGAGCATTTCAACACCTAAGTTTCGGGTTGGAGCTTTAAGCTCGGGAGGTTTTTTGTTTTTCATAATCACACCTCTTAGTTTATTTGTCTTTAATTGTACGATAAAATAGAGAATATGTAAAGAAAAAATAAAAACACACTCTGATTTTTTCAGAGTGTGTTGTAGTTTGTGTGGTTTTATCAGAAGTCGAAGGAGTCGGGAGATTCACCGTCAGCCATGCTGTCTCTGTCGCAGTCAAGGTCATCATAAGCCTCTGCTTTTGCGGTTTCTTCGGCTTTGCCCTCCTGAGGTGTTTCCTCAATCTCGTCAACTTCTCTCAGAGTTTGCTCAATATTGCCGAGGATGGAGTCGGCACCTTCGTCTTCGGTGCTGTCCTCTGTGTATTCTTCTTCAGAAAATTCCTCGTCAAAATCATCTGTAACATCTGTAAAATCCGCTTCGGTATATTCTTCTGCATCCTTGTCTTTCTGTGTGATACGCTCTACTGCAGCCTTTGCCTTTGCACCCAGGTCTTTTGCGGTTTCTAATGTCTTTTCCTTTGCACTCTGAACACGGGACTGGATGTCTTCTCTCAGAGCGGTTGTGTATTCGTCAACAGAATGAGCCTCTTTAAGCTGCTCGTAACGGGCAGTTGCTCGTTCCTCGCGGAGTTTGAGATGCTCGATTGTATCGTAGAGCATTTCTAATCTTGCCTTGTTTTTGTCAAGAGTACCTTCGCAGTACATCTTGCCGATTTCTGCATAAGCGTTACGCAGACGCTTATGGTCTGCTGACATAATCTCTTTAAGTCTTGCCATCTGGCTTCTGATACGGGTTTTCTCCACAATCTCTTTTGTGGCATCTACAAATAATTCGCCCATAACTTTTGCTGTGCTGTTATCTTTGCTCATATAAAAAACCTCATTTCTGTATTTGTAAAGGCTGCTAATTTATGTATCAGTTATACATATCTATATTATTACACTTCTGTGTTGCAAAATCAATATAAATTTGTAAAAAATCCTTTGACTCTCCTGTTCATCGTGGTATAATAATACAGAAAATCAAGGAATACTTTTATATATAAGGAGGAGCGTATTGTGGCAAACGTAGTTGTTAAGGAAATCTCCTGTCCCAGATGCTCACAGACTACCGAGGCAAAACTCTATATGAGTATCAATGCTACAAATGAACCTACTCTCAGAGCTGATGTAATGGACGAAAGGCTCTTCAAGTTCAGATGTTCTGCCTGCGGTCACGAGGCAAGGCTTACATACCCTGTGCTTTATAACGATATGAAAAATCGTTTTATGATATATCTTATTCCCGAGGTTGACCGTTTTCAGTTGGAAGATGTGGAACTTGAGCAGAAGTATGAGCGACTTAAGGGAATCAGAAAACGTATTGCTTCCGACTTTAACTCTTTCAAGGAGAAGGTTTTTATTTTTGAGTCCGGTCTAGACGATATGGCGGTAGAGATTACAAAGCTTGTGGTTTCTGAGATGGTGGCAAAAAAGTATGCTCTCCCTCAGGTTGAAGAGGGTTATCTCTCTATGTATGACAGAGAGAAGAACACTATGGGATTCACCTTCTTTGTTGGCAAAGAACACGAGCCTTATGTTCAGTCTGCAAGACTTGAGATTTACGGCAAGGCGGTTACCATTGTAAGCGAAATGGCAATAAAGGACAGAAAACTCTCAGGTTTTATCAAGATTGACAGAGAGTGGGCACAGAATGTGCTGTACAGATACAAGAGAATGAAGAAGTTTGACCATAAGTCTCAGGAGGGTTAAAATGTCTCAGTTTGATAGGATGATAGCAGAGCTTCCCTATTATGCAGATGAAGAAATACGTGAGATGATGATGAAAAACCGATTCCGTCTGCAGGAGTATAACACAATTGCTCCTGATAAGCTGGAGCGAAAAACAGAACTTCTCAGAGAAATCCTGGGCAAAACAGGAGAGAAAGTTTATATTGAACCCCCTTTTCATTGCGATTATGGTTGCAATATTGAGGTGGGAGATAACTTCTACGCAAATTATAATCTGACGGTGCTTGATTGCAACAAGGTGAAAATCGGCGACAACGTTATGATGGCTCCCAACGTCACCATTACTGCTGCAGGACACCCCATACATCCCGATTCAAGAAAAAAGTATGAGTATGGTATTCCTGTTACCATTGGTAACAAGGTGTGGATATGTGCAAACGTTGTAATCTGCCCCGGTGTTACCATAGGTGACGGTTCCGTTATAGGTGCAGGGTCTGTAGTAACTCACGATATTCCCGCCAATGTTGTGGCTTTTGGCAATCCCTGCAGAGTGTACAGAGAGATTACAGAGGAAGACAGAAATCGCTACTACAAAGACAGAGTCTTTGATGTGGAAGACTATTGATAAACTATTATAAACAGAATCAGAAAACCCCCGATGGATAATCCATTGGGGGTTTGTTTGTGATTATTTTTCTTGGTTGTATTTATTTCTCCAGTATTCTGCCTGTGCCAAGTTTTTCTCTACCCCATATCCGTTTTCGTAACAATATGCAAGTTCTTTGTAAGCGGATTGATTTTTTGCTGCTGCACCGTGTGTCAGATAATCAAAGGCTTTCTTGTAGTCTTTTTCTACACCCTTGCCATACAAGTAAAAATTACCCATATGAGCCAGAGCGTAGCCGCTGTTGTTTTCGGCAGCTTTCTGATACCAGAACAAAGCTCGGGTGTAATCTATATCTGTGCCATAGCCATATTCGTACATATGTCCCAGCCAACTATAAGAACCTGTATATCCAATTTCTGCAGATTTAGTATAACACTGTAGAGAGAGTTGATGATCTTTTTCTACGCCTTTTCCATGCAAGTAAAAATTACCCATATGAGCCAGAGCATACCCACTATTGTATTCGGCAGCTTTCTGATACCAGTACAAAGCCCGGGTGTAATCTATATCTGTGCCATAGCCATATTCGTACATATGTCCCAGCCAACTATAGGAATCTGTATATCCAAGTTCTGCGGATTTAGTATAATACTGTAGAGAAAGTTGATGATCTTTTTCTACACCCTTGCCGTATAAGTAAAAATTTCCTACATGAGCCAAAGCGTAGCCGTTATTGTTTTCGACAGCTTTCTGATACCAGTGCAAAGCTTGGGTGTAATCTATATCTGTGCCATATCCATATTCGTACATATGTCCTATCCACTGATAAGCATTGACATATTTGAGATCTTTTGCTCGGAGAAACAAGAAGAAAGCTTCTTTATAATCTTTTTTTGTTCCATAACCGTTATAATAGCACAATCCGAGTCTGAAGGTTGCGCGAGAATGGTTCTGCTGTGAAGCCTTGGTGTACCAATAAAAGGCTTTGTTGTAGTCAATGTCTCTACTTTTGCCTAATTCATAGGAATAGCCCAGTCGGTATTGCTCGTTAGCATCAGATACATTTTCTTTAAGTATATCACAAACCTGTTCAGCAGCCGAATCAGATTCAGAATCGGAGATGGTGTTTGCTGTGCAGGCAAGGATGCTTCTGATAACACTTTGTATGGTAGAGGAATTCTCGTCAATAGTTTTGACGGCAACTATCTGCTTTGTGCATAGATAAAAGTCAAAGGAGTCGTTCAGAACCAGATCCTCCAACTGTATGGGAATAATCACCTTTCTGAAGGCTACTGCGCGGTCCAGCTCTCTTTCTACCCACACGGAATTCTGCGATGCATTTGTAAGAATCAGTGCCATACAGCTGCAATCCCTCAGGGCATTCTTGATTACTCCCGCATAGTTTTTTCCGGGAGGAATATCATTAGGAGCCATCCATGTGCTGATGCCCTTGTTCATCAGAAGATTATTGAAAGCCTCAGCCTCTGCACAGTTGATAGAGCTGTAGCTTATAAAAACATATCCCATATATGTCACCTCCGCATTAACTATATAAAGTGTATCACAATAAAACAATAAAGTAAATGCAAATGCATACATCAGTGCCTGTTTTACGACAAATTTTTACAGATATAAATTATATAAGCGACAGAAAAAGCCGCTCTTTTCAGAGCGGCTCTTGTTATAGGATTTCTGTTGCTTTTTCTATGTCGAGATTTATAGCGGTCTTCAGGTCAGTGAGGGAATCAAATTTCTGCTCTGGTCGGATAAAATCTATCAGTTCAAGTTTTACTTGTTTGTTATAGAAATCTCCCTTTGCATTCAGCAGGAAGGCTTCGATTGTGGGAACATCCGAGCCGACTGTAGGCTTCATACCAATGTTTGTAACCGCTTTGTGTTTTTTGCCATCCACATATGCGTAACAGGCATAAACACCAAAATGGGGCAGGAGTTTTTCCTTGCTTACAGAGATGTTGAGGGTTGGTGTATCAATGGTTCTGCCAATGGCGTTGCCGTGAATAACCGTTCCCTCCATACTGTATGGTCTGCCAAGGAGCTTTGCGGTTTCTCTCACATTACCCTCTTTAAGCAGTGCGCGGATTCTTGTGGAAGATACAGGGGTATCTTCCTTTGTGTACTCGTCTACACAGGTGACTTCGATACCTGCTTTTTCGCATAATACCTTAAGTGTTTCTGCATCAGCAGAAGCACCTTTTCCGAATCGGTAATTGTATCCGCAGAAAACAGCCCTGGCACCCAAACTTTCTTTCAGAACTATGGAAACGAATTCCTCTGCAGAGAGATTGCGGACTGACAGGAAGGCGGCATTCACCATAATTTCTATGCCGTTTTGTGCTATAAGGGATTGCTTTTCTTCTTCTGTTGTAAGCAGTTGAGAGTTTTGCTTGTTGGGATTGTCGCAAAAGGTGAACACCGTAGGAGCAAGACCTTTTTGCTTCATTTGTGAAGCACAGCGAATAACCTGAGCGTGAGCGGTGTGTACTCCGTCAAATCGGCCCAGAGCAACTGCTGTTGCGGTGTTCAGTTTGCAGGGATAGTTGTATATCTTCAATGTGAATCATTCCTCGGATTCATCTGTGGGAGTTTCTTCTTCGGCTTCTTGGGATGAAAGCAGATTTTCGTCTACTCCTGCGCCGTCTTCGTCATCAAAAGCAAGGCCGAAGAGTGCGTCAAGACGGTCGGGGTCAGGAGTTGTGATTGTGCTTTGAGATACCTCTGCGTTCTGGGTTTCTGCAATTGCTTCAACCTCTGCAACGGTATCTTCTTTGATTTCTGTTGCAGAAACCTCCTCAAAATACTGCTTGTACCATACAAGGAACACATATACTGTCCACACATTACGGCTTGTGTCAGCAACGCCCTCGTAGTGGTCGTCAAGCCAGTTGATAAGCACATCAATGTTAAAGAACTTCTGTGCTGTGGGAGACTGGAATTCCTGCTTGACTACATTGTAGAACTTTTCGTCTCTCAGCCATACACGGGTAGGTACAGGGAAACCCAGTTTTTCTTTCTCTGCGGTTTCCTGAGGAAGATGGCGGAGAGCCGCCTGACGGAGAGCGTACTTAGTGTTAACTCTGTTTACTCTCAGACGGGAGGGAATTCTGGAGGCAACCTTCCACACCTCTTTGTCAAGGAAGGGAACTCTCAGTTCAAGAGAGTTTGCCATACTCATTCGGTCGGCCTTAAGGAGGATGTCGCCTACCATCCACAGATTGATGTCAAGATACTGCATCTTGGTAACATCGTCATACTTTCTTGCTCTGCGGTAGAAGGGCTTTGTTACATCCTGGGGGCGGGTTGCGATTGAGGGGTCCTTCAGAAGTTCGCATTTTTCCTCGTAGTTATACATAAATGCATTGCCGATAAACGCTTCTTCAAGAGGATCGCAGGCACGGATAAGATAGTCGCGGCCTTTGATGTCGGGCATTTTGCGGGCAATTGCTCTTAAGCCTTTTCTGATGAAATAGGGAACCAGCTTGTGATAAAGACGCTGATTCATAGGTGAGCGGTATACCTGATAACCGCCGAAGAGTTCGTCTGCACCCTCACCTGAGAGTACAACCTTTACATGTTCTGAAGCCAGTTTGGATACAAAGTAGAGTGCAATACAGGAGGGGTCAGCAAGGGGCTGGTCCATAAAGTACTGAACTCTGGGTACAGCATCCCAGAACTCTTCACTTGTGATGAGTTTTGTGTGGTGGTCAACGCCGATTTTCTCAGAAAGACGGGATGCCCAACTGATTTCGTTGTACTTCTCGCCAAAGTCAAAACCTACTGTAAAGGTCTTCTGGTCTGCGAAGTAGGTGGAAACATAACTGGAGTCAACACCGGAGGACAGGAAACATCCAACCTCAACATCCGCGATCTTGTGAGCGTTTACAGAATTCTCAAAGGCAGCTTCAATCATATTGACTGCATCTGTCTCGTCCATATCCTCATCAGGGTCGAACTTTGCTTCAAAGTAACGCTCGGTCATAACCTCGCCATGCTTGTACCAGAGGAAGTGACCGGGGAGCAGACAGTATACACCCTCAAAGAAAGTCTCGGGAGGAACTACATACTGGAAAGAAAGGTAGTTGTCCAGAGCCTTTATGTTGAACTTTTTCTCAAACTTGGGATGTTCAAGGATGCTCTTGATTTCTGAGCCGTATACAAGCTCTCCGTCAATTAATGTGTAGTGCATTGGCTTGATGCCGAAGAAGTCACGGGCAATGAATACAGAACCGTCCTCTTTGTTATATATAGCAAAGCCGAACATACCGCGCAGACGCATAAGCATATCCTCGCCCCACTGCTCAAAGCCGTGAACGAGAACCTCGCTGTCGGTTTCTGTGTAGAATTTGTGACCTGCTTCTACAAGCTCCTCACGGAGTTCTTTGTAGTTGTAGATTTCTCCATTGAATGTGAGAACAAGGCTTTTGTCCTCGTTGTATATGGGCTGATGACCTGCATCAACATCAATGATGCTCAGGCGTCTGAATCCCATAGCGATTCTGTCATCCTCGTAGAAGCCACTGGAGTCGGGACCTCTGTGGGTGATGACTTCTGCCATCTTTCGTACTGTTTTGCTCTTGTCAACAACCTGACCGGTAAATCCGCAAATGCCGCACATAATACTCAAATCCTTTCTTTGAAACAGGAATGTTGTATGCTCTGTGTCAGAAATTTTATAGACACTAATTTTCTAATTTATAGTATACCACATAATTTTTTAAGGTGCAATAATAGAGTGAGGATTATATACAATATATATAAGTTTTCTGTGTGAAAAAACCAAAAGCACCGCATCCTTAATGGATACGGCGCTTTCGGAAAATGAGGGGGTTGCAAGTAGTTTCACTTGCGTCAGTCTGAGGATATAAGAACAATGAGCTTCAGAGGTATCAGAATCCGAAGATTGCTCTCATATCGCTCAGACTGACTGGGTGCAGATTGTCTGCACAGGAGGGGTAGAACATTTGTCATCTCACTGACAGTATCTGATGTTGCGGTTCATCAGGTACAAGTATATTATAGCAAACCCTTAGGTAAGTTGGTTAATAAGTTGTGAACTAACCCTTAACTTATATTATATTTTCTTTGAATTCTTCTGAATTTTTTGCGAAAAAAGAAAACAAATGTTTGATTTTTTCTTTTTGGTATGTTATAGTATAGTTACAGGCAACTATGATTAATCAGTTATTTATATAAAATATTTGTTGATATGAAAGGAGAGTCTGCTTATGAAGCCTTTAACCAAAAGTCAGCAGAAGGTATATGACTATATTACCGAGTGTGCACAGCAGCAGAGGGTTCCCTCTGTCCGCGAGATTTGTGCCGCAACAGGACTCAAATCCACATCTACCGTTCATCTTCACCTGAAAACTCTGGAGGAAAGAGGACTTATCGAAAGAGAGCGCGGATATAACAGATGTATCAAGGTAAGCGGTATGGACCATTCAACCTCTGTGCCTGTTATGGGCCGCGTAACTGCAGGTGTACCTATCCTTGCAGTAGAAGATATTGAGATGTACATACCCGTCAGCGATAGCCTTAAGCGTGGCAGAGAACTTTTTGCTCTCCGTGTAATGGGTGAGAGTATGATAAACGCAGGTATTCTTGACGGTGATATTGTAATTGTTCACCGCACACCCGTGGCTAATAACGGAGATATTGTTGTTGCTATGATTGAGGATGAGGCAACCGTCAAAAGATTTTACAAAGAGGATGGCCATTTCCGCCTCCAGCCCGAAAACGATGCCTTTGAACCCATCATTGCAGATGAAGTTGTGTTACTTGGTACAGTGGTGGCACTCTACAGAACTTTTGATTAAACAGGAACCGTCGGAGGAAACTCCGGCGGTTTTTTGTTGTCAAACGAAAACCCCCGATTGTATCGGGGGTTCAAAAAAGCTTTAGCGGTAAATAAAAATAGCTCCTTCTGATATAATGAAAGTGCGGTCTGGCAACTGCACAACAAAAAACAGAAG
>SVPX01000047.1 GCA_015065665.1 Oscillospiraceae bacterium
AATAGCAGCAGAGGAAGAGTCCTTTTATAAACAAGGGAGATTAGGAGTTCAAGAAGAATAAAATAGAAGGAGCCACTGTTGACAGAAAGTCTCTATTGAAAACATTTCTGAAAGTTATGTTCATAATCATATCCTATGCATAATTAAACTATTTGCTTTTAGCCGCAGCCGCAACCATAAAAATTAACACAGAAAGCACAAGCACAAGTGCTCCGTAAATTGCGATTGTATAGTAATCCTCTTGTTTATTACCCAAAAGAGAACCAATAATTATCATCAAAACACCAGCCATTGCAAATACAACAAAAACAATTATCTTGAACAATTTCATTTTTTGTTTGCGTTCTTCTATTTCCAATTCTTTTAATCGAATACGTTCATTCGTTTCAGCTTCTCTAATTCTTGCCTCATCTATAACCCTATGTGAACTCCTATAATCATCAAGAATAAACTTAGTTCCACAATAAGGACAAAAAGCAAAGTCAATATTATCTATATTTAAATCAAACGCAGCCCCACAATTTGGACAATTACAAGTTTTCATAACAAATCTCCTTTATAATGAAATAATTTTGCGACAGATTCTACGTGAGCGGTGTGGGGGAACATATCTACAGGGGTTACCTCCAGAGTTTTGTAGCCCAGTTCTGAGAAAAGTTTTAGGTCTCTGGCAAGAGTTGCAGGATCGCAGGAGACATAGACAATTCTTTTGGGACGCATTGAGATAACTGTGCCGATAAGTTCTGAGTCGCAACCTTTTCTGGGAGGATCAAGGATAACCACATCGGGTTTTACTCCTTCGTTTTCAAGCTGTGCGGCGGCATCCTTAGCGTCACCACAGATAAAACGGGCATTGGTTATTCCGTTATTTTTTGCATTTATCTTTGCATCTTCTATTGCTTTGGAGACAATCTCAACACCAACAAGTTCTTTGCAATTTCTTGCCATGGAAAGTCCGATTGTACCTGTGCCACAATAGAGGTCTATGAGAGTTTCATCCCCCTCAAGGCAGGCATAATCCTGTGCAATACCGTAAAGGCGCTGTGCCTGTGTACGATTAACCTGATAGAAGGACTGAGGCGAAATGAGAAATTTAAGGGAGCATAACTCATCAGTAATAAAACCATCACCATAAATTGTGCGGAACTTTTTGCCTGTAATCACATTAGTTTTTTCTTTATTAGAATTAACAATTATTGTTTTAACAGAGGGAATTTCTTTTGTAAATCTATCTGCAAGTTCATTTTCAAAGGGTAGTTTATCCCCATTGATGACAATACAAATCATCAGTTCATCTGTGGCTTCTCCGTATCGGAGATACAGATGACGAACAAGACCTGTGTGGCTCTCTTCGTTATATACAGAAACATTCTTCTCCTCAAGAAAATCTCTGAAGATTTTTGAGGCGGTGAGAAAAAGTTCGGGCTGGAGCAGACAATCCATACTATCTACAATGCGATGACTATGGCGAGAGAAAAAGCCCATTGTAACTTTACCGTCAGCATTAATGCCAACAGGAATCTGTGCCTTGTTGCGATATCTGCAGGGCTTTTCTGCACCTACAATAGGATTGATTTTAGTATCAATGCCACCGATTCGGCTTATAGCATCGGCAACACGCTTTTCCTTATAATCGAGTTCAGCATCATAGGAAATATGATTATAAACACAACCTCCGCAAAGTCGGGATACAGAACATTGTGAAGTTATTCTATGGGATGAGGGAGTTATAACCTCCTCTACCTTACCGTAAGCAAGGGTTTTCTTAACCTTGAGAATACGGACAGAAAGTTCGTCCCCTACTGCGGTCATAGGTACAAACACAGCAAGACCATCCTCAGTTCTGCCGATACCAACACCCTCCGAGGACATTGCGGTTATATTAAGATTGATAATATCATTTTTGCGAAGTTCCATAAGTCACCTTATCTGTAAAGTCTGATATAATATACAAAGATATTTTATCATCTATCTGCGGATTTGGCAACGGGAAGAACAGAAAAAGGGTAACAATATTGACACAGATATTTATTTTTCTTATAATCTTAAATATAATAAGTAAGTCAAACAGATTATATATAACTTTTTTCGGAGATGATAAGGTATGAAATACGATAATATACTTGAGAATATAAAGAGAATCCATTTTATCGGTATCGGCGGAAGCGGTATGTGTCCTCTGGCAGAGATTCTCCACACAGAGGGTTTTGAGCTTTCAGGCTCTGATGCAAATGAATCTGACACATTACAGAGAATCAGAAGTTACAACATCCCTGTATATATGGGCCACAAGGCTGAAAACATTGAGGGTGCTGAACTTGTGGTATATACTGCTGCAGTAAAGGCTGATAATCCTGAGCTTGTAGCCGCAAATGAGAAAGGTATCCCCTGCCTTGAGCGCAGCATTATGCTGGGTGTTGTCACAAGAAGATACAACAGAAGTATTGCTGTTGCAGGTACACACGGCAAAACAACAACTACTGCTATGATTTCTCAGGTACTTATCGGCAGCGGTTTTGACCCTTCTGCTATTATTGGTGGCAAACTGAACTACATCGGCGGCAACAGTTATGTAGGTCAGAGTGATATAATTGTCTGCGAGGCTTGTGAGTATGTTGATACATTCTTACAGCTTACTCCCTATGTATCTGTAATTCTCAACATAGATGCAGATCATCTTGATTACTTCAAGACTTTTGACAACATAAAGACTTCATTCAACAAATTTGCAAATCAGACAACAAAAGCTCTGATTTTTAATGGTGATGATGAGGACTGCCACGAGGCACTATCTTCTGTTCCTCTTGAGCATATTACATTCGGTTTCAACGATGGCAACGATTATCAGGGTGTGAATATTGTATCAAATGGAATGAATCAGAGTTTTGATTTGCTCTATAAAGGTGATTTTCTCACCAAAGTTGAGTTGATTGTTCCAGGCAGACACAACATTGCAAATGCTCTTGCGGCGGCAGCTACAGCACATTACCTGGGTGCAACTCCCAAGGAGATTGCAGAAAACCTCAGCAAATTCACAGGTGTTCACAGAAGATTCGAGGTACTTGGTAACCCCTGCGGAATTACAGTTGCCGATGACTTTGCACATCATCCCACAGAGCTTTCTGCTGTGCTTTCATCTGCTATGAATATGGGATTCAAGAAGGTTTATGCTGTATTCCAGCCTCACACTTATTCAAGAACCGCTCTGCTCCTTGACGACTTCGCAACTGCGCTGTCTATTCCCGATGAAGCAATTATCTCTGAGATTCTCGCTGTAAGAGAAATTAACACCTACGGCATTGAATCAAGGGACCTTGGTGTTAAAATTGAGGGTGCAAAGTGCATAGATACCTTCGAGGATATTACTGAGTACATCAAAAACACCGCAGAAGAAGGAGATCTTGTGCTGACACTTGGCGGTGGTAATGTTTATATGTGTGCAAATATGATTCTGAAAGCACTTGAGGAAAAGGAACACAAGGAAAACTGAATATAACATAGAAATACAAAAGCAGCGACTCGTATCATACACAAGTCGCTGCTTACTTTTTATCCGATTTTAAGTTGTACGGAGTTTGAAAGTTTACGGAGTAATTCTGACAAAGGATACACAAGAAGTCCTGCAAAAAAATTACTGATACCGTGTACTGTATCAAAACCTGCGCCTGCTATTATCCAGGCTATGGTTTGCTTAAAATCAAGTCCAAAAAACAAGGCTTGTGCAGGAGCATACAATATACCAAACGAAAAGCCGTGCAGAGAACAAATAACAGGATATACAACTATCCCCCATTTTCGCGGCATTTTACGAGGCAGGAGCATAGCCATACCCCATAACACTGTCCACACATACAGATATGGAATCCACCACACATTGAACCCTGAGATAAGACCGTCAAGAAAAACATAGATATAAATCGGAATCAAAGCCTTGTAACGATACACAACAGTCAGAAGAACAGTAAACATTCCGATAAGATGTATATTAGGCAGAAATTCCATTATCTTCTTTGAGCCGAACATCAATGCTCCAAACATGGCAAACAAGACCATTTCAAACAAGGTGAGTTTTATTCTGTTTTTATCAGACTTTTCCTTATTATGTAACATATGAGTTTATTTTGTGTATACCATTTCATAGTGAGCGCCCTGCTCGATTTCTGTCATATCAACGCCTGTCATCATAAGTTCTCCGTCTTTATGAAAAGCCCAGTATGATGCATCTATGTCATAGTCTGCAAGGATACCATTTACTGTTTTAACATACAGGCCATAGGGACCTTCATCCCCAGAGATTATTTCATTTTCAAGCAAAGCATTTCCTACAACAGTTTCATCGGTATTAATATGAAATGTGACTGAGTGATCCCCTACCACTACTTCAAAGAAAAAGTTGTTTTCGCCCTCACCAAAGAATACATTTTTTGTATAAGTAGCATTTGCCCAGACTGATGCATACTCATCGGGAGTTGTGGTAACAACAGCATCGGTTGTAATATTGGTTGAATCGTTGCTCTGAGGCTCTTCCTTACAGGCAGACATTGAGAACATCAGAAGCACACACATCAGTACCGCCATAATTGTTGCAAGAAGTCTTCTTGCGGTGTTTTTTGTTTTCATAGAAAAATCCTTCTTTCTAATAAACACCCATAAACAAAAGCAAACGCACCCTCCAAAGGAGAGTGCGTATAATACAAACTTTTATTGAATGTATGTACCCTACCCTCCCAGTTGCCCGAGGATTGTTTACAAGGCACGAAACGATAAGCATTCCGACTTGAGTCTGTAAAGACAGATACGGTAATGGCTGTTGCGATGGATTCTCACCATACTTTCCTTATCCCCGATAAAACCGCAAGGAATTATCGGTTGCATATAAAATGCCGAATCGTGTTTTATTTACTTGTGTTTTAATAATCTTGGACTTATGTCCGTAACCATTATATCACATAAGATAGATTTTGCAAGAAAAAAGTGCGGAAACCACAATAGTCACCGCACTGCATCTTATAATTTAATTATTTTGATTATCTCCGAATGTATCAAGAGTATCAGGCACATATTCCTCAAGGATAAGTTTTAAATCTCCCGAAGCATAGTTACGCTTTACTGAGAATACAACTTCGTCTCCTACAGATTTCTTTTCGATAATCTCTTCGATTTCATCTGTAGAGGTTACATCTTTTCCATCTACAGAAGTAATAAGATCACCGCTCTTGAATCCTGCAGTTTCTGCATTAGAGCCTTTTTCTACACTATAAACATAGACGCCTGTTTCAGAAAGTCCGTACATCCATGCAAGTTGGATGGAATCCACATCGATAAACTCCATACCTGAATATACTCTGCCTCGTACATAGCCGTAGTCAAGTAAATCCGCAATTATATCAACTGCACCATTCACGGGGATAGCAAAGCCTAAGCCCTCAACCTCAGAGCCTGAGGATTTTGCTACAACAATACCGATAAGATTACCCTGTGAATCAAAAAGTCCTCCGCCTGAGTTACCAGGATTGATAGCAGTATCTGTCTGGAGAAGGTTCATTGTCTGACCGCCTACAACCACATCACGATTGAGAGCGCTGAGGATACCCTCTGTTACAGATCCGCCAAGTTGTCCCAATGGGTTGCCGATAGCAACTGTACGCTGACCTACCTTTAAAATATCGGAATTTCCAAGCACAGCAGATGTAAGATTTTGAGCCTCAATTTTAAGCAATGCAAGGTCTGTTCTTGAATCCGAACCCAAGAGTTTTGCACTGTAACTTTCCCCTGAGCGGAGAGTTACAGTAATCTTCTGGGCGCCTTCGATAACATGATGATTAGTTACAATATGGCCTGTGTCGTCAATAATTACACCTGAACCTGCACCTGACTGGATATACTGCTGAGCAAACACTCCTGTCTTTACAGTTTCTGTTATAATTTCTACAACTGAATCTGCAGTTTTCTCTACAATCTGTACTGTTGTTAATTCTTTTTCCGGATTAACTGCAGGATTGAACTCAGGTGTAACCTGATTTATGGTAATGCTATTCTTGCTATTATTATCATAATTATTATTGAATCTGCTTACAAGGAATGCACTGCCCGCACCGAATACACTTGAAACAACAATACAAATAACAATTACCAACGCAACGAATACGCGTTTATCTGTACTTTTCTTCTGAGCAGGAGGCGTAACAGGCGGAATATAGGTTTGTCCTTCTGCTGGATAAGAAGGTGAGCCTGCACCGAATCCACAGGAAGATTCAACAGTTCCTGTTTGTTCTGAATTTTCCTGTGCAAGTTCAGGATGTTCAGACTCTGCTGGACCTGTATAATCTATTGAATACGAAAGGGAATCCGTTTCCTCCGGTTTATTAACAGGAACTTCTGATGTGTTATTCTCAGGGTTATTATTATCAAACATATTTTCATAAGGATTATCTGTCATAAACTTATACCTCCACAAACTGAAATATGCATATATTATACTATATCCTATTGTTGATAACAATATATAAATTGTTAATAAAAAATAAAAAAATGGAGCCGACCGTAATGCACGATCGACTCCAAATTAATATAGTTTATTCAGCGGGTTTAACATCAAAAGTGCCACAGATAATTCCCGCAGTGTTTGAAAGCGGATAATATCCGCAGTCGCCGGATACAACGCTATCCTTTGTTTCTTTGAGAATAGTTTTCTTGTTTGTTCAATAGAATCTGCCTGATGTACAACTTCTGTCAACGTAGATGTAGTACTGATTATATCCGTTTTCGTCAACACCGAGGAAGGTCATTTCATCTCCGGGCGCACTTGCACCGCCTGCGCAGAACCTGATTTTCTTATATGTTGCATCTTTCCAGTTGTATACATCAGTAAACACGATATAATATTCAGAGCGTTTTTCTTTAATCTCGGTGTACTCTCCATTATCTCCAATAGCATTCCACTTATCCTCTGTGTAGATAAAGTGATTTGAATAAAGTTCACCGGAATCTGATGATGTAGGCAGGTTACCTGTCTGCTGACCTGTACCAAGAATGTTATCGGAGAAGATAACAGTACCGCCTATCATCTCATCGGGGATATGATAGTACCAGATATCATTCTCAAGCTCTGTCATAAGAAGTCCGGGCCATGCGTTGTTCTCTCCGCCATCTTCCTTGAACATATAGCAATAAACATTGGACCACTGAGTCTGGGAATTATCGTACTTAACCCAGTTTGCTTCCTCTTCCTCAAGACGTGTATATATGTATTCCTTTTCAACATCGCCGCACTTGAGAGTGAGTACTATATCTTCGTAAGACATAAAGTCATAACCAGGCTCAGTACCGATAATATCAGAAACTGTGTCAAGACCAGCGATATGTTTCTGAATCACAGTTGCATCTTTGATGGTGAGAGAACCATCTTCATCCAAATCTCCAAACAACTGAGCCTCAAAACTGGGCACAATTATATTAGCAATAGATTTCTGAATATAAGTAGCATCTTTGATGGTAATCTCAGAGTCTCTGTCAACATCACCATAAATACCCATAATAGGATCATTAATAATAGTAGCGGGTTCAAGTTCAAGAGTTACTCTGCCACTAAAAGGATTATCTTTAACTATATTATATCCGCCATCTACTGAATATGTAGCTTCAGCACCGTTTGAAACAATATCAACTGTGATAGTATCAGTTGTGAATGTACAGCTTTCCTTGGAAGCGGAAATAACAGGAGTTTCGGGATTATAAATTACAGCAACACCTGTTGATCCAATTGAACCGGAGCATTTACCCTTTGAAACAGTAAAGGTATTACCTGTCATCTGATCAATATATGTACCATCCTTGATAGAATTAACAGGAACTTCAATACTGCCTGATGTTCCTCTGCAGTTAACAAGAACTACACCTGAATCAGCACGCTCGATAATAGCGATATTACCATAACTTGAAACAGACTCACCTGCGCCCTGGAAGTGGTTGTGGAACTTATTGATAACTGCTGTTTCCTTATCGTTCCATGCTGTATCGTAGGCTACACCAAGGTCAAGGCTGTATACATCTCCGGGAGTATTTGTAGGACGGGCAAGATACATAGAAACCACATCAGCACGGGATGCCATACATGCCCATCTCTTTGTAAGCTGGGCTACAGTAGGAATGTTTCTGGACTTGCAGCCATCCATATATGTATCGTGAGATTCGTCCCAGAGCACAGCAGTCTTGCTGGTCATACCATTATTGAAGTACTTAGGCACTGCATTAGCGGCTGTACCACCGTTGACGGCATCACAGATTGCATAAAATGCGTTTGAGTTAGTAATGTTCATATACTCAAGATACCAGGAAAAAGAACGCTCTGTGGAAACTGTATTGAGGATTTCGCCATACATATACAGATCCTTGCCATACTTATCCTTGGCATAAGGATAGATACCCTGTTTGCCATTGATACCATCATACATAAGCACATCCCAGAAATCGGATGCATACTCACCGTCATACTTGGTCTCAATATGCTTTGCGGCATCAATACGGAAACCATCAATTCCTGCATCAATACACTCCTGCCAGTAATCAAGGATTGTCTCCTGTACTACAGGATGGCTTGTATCAAGGTCAGGCAGAAGTGAAACTGCGTTCTGAGTGCAGTCAAAAGCACCTGTATCATTGTACTTGCAGTTTGCATAAGGGTAGTGGAACGCACCTGCGTCGATGATAGCTCTTGAACTCTCAAAATCCCACGCTCTGTCACAAAGATAATCAACAGCGTTTGCATCTTTGGGTAGAGCGGTGGTGCCGATTTTGTAGTCTGCTGTTTCATTATTACCAAGATGATTGATAACTGCATCAGCAATAACAAAGAGGCCAAGCTCGTGAGCTGCATCAATCATAGAAACAAGCTCATCCTTTGTACCAAGCACATTATCCTCGCTCTGATTAAGTTCATAAGCGGCAGGCTGATACATCATCCACCAGCCGTTATCATTAGCCTCCTGAAGAATTTTAACTCCGACAGTAGCCTCTTTGAGTTCTGTGGGAGGAGATATCTGAATTGTTGTAAATCCTGCCTCAGCAATAGCCTCAAGATTGGCTTTCACTTCATTATAAGACCAGTTCCAAGCCTGAAGGATAAGTCCATCATTGGCTGTGTATCCCAGACTATAGTCCTTGGAATTCTGTGTGTTGTCATCTGTCTCAGCAGAAACAGTAAAGTTTGCAACAAAAACACAACTGAAAACAAGTACAAGTGTCAGAAGCAAACTGAGAATTCGTTTTGATTTCATAACAAAACCTCCGTACAATTTTTGTCTTTCAGGTTAAACCTTTTGACTTTATTTCAATTATACGATTAAATCCACAGATTTTCAATTAGCATATACAACAAGATTTCAACTATATGTTTGTTGATTATCCCCCTAACAAAAAAACAGCAGATAGTACAGTTGTACCATCTGCCGTATATAAGAGGAAAGTTATTTATGCTCGTTTATTTTTTGTTTTTTCAAAACACTTCTTATCAAAACTGGGATTGAATGCATAAAAGTTCTTGCTGTCCAGTTTATCTGTGAGAAGTCTCAGACTTTCACCAAATCGCTGATAGTGAACAATTTCTCGTTCTCTCAGAAATCTGATAGGATCGATAACATCGGGATCATCACAATATCTGAGAATATTATCATAAGTTGTTCGGGCTTTCTGCTCTGAGAAAGCAAATAAACACAACGTACTGCCTTTGGCAATATACAATATTAAAAATTCCAATGAATATTGATAATCCTGTTGTTTTTTGTACCACCTATTTCGATGTGTTTTATCAAAGTATTAATGGTCAATCGATCAAGCACTTCAACTTTTCTGTGTTTTTCAATCAGTTCTAAAACTCGTTTATTATCGTCCTGCTTAGTCTCTAACTGAGCAATCTTTTCTATGTATTCCTGAGCAAGTTTTGATGACTGCTCCTTTGCCCTGATGCACTCATAATTTCTTTTTGCATATTCCTCGGTTGTGATAACACCATCAAGCTTATCATAATACATAGCATCAATACGCTTGTCCTGTTTTTCTATTTCTGATTCAATAGCTGAAAGTTTGCTTCTGAGCATAGCAATTTTATCCTGAGTACTATCATTAAGAACTACATTCTTACTTGCAATGTCCACATCAAGGTACTTATCATACATAGTACGGATTTCTGAAATCACATAATCAGTCAGTACCTTCTGAGAAACACACGCACCTGCGGAGCATTTTTCCTTTGCGAAAAATCTTGTATGACAACGAAAATATTTTTTGCCACCGGTAATAAAAGATCGCATGGAGCCACCGCAATTCTGACAGTATAGTTTTCCTGCAAAAATGCTGTGTTTTCCCTTTTTGTTACTACGAAGCCTTGCTTTTCTGGATTCCTGAGCTAAATCCCATACAGACTTATCAACAACAGCATCGTGAGTACCTTCCACAACACACCACTCATCAATAGGCTTTCTTCGTTTTTTAGTTGACTTATAGGTCATGTTTTCAGTTTTGCCCTGAACAGTATTGCCGATATACACCTGATCTGATATCATTCGGCTGACTGAATAAGTATGCCAGATATCGGAACACGCTTTATTGCTATTCTGAAACGGCATATTATGAAGTTTCTTGTATGTAGCAGGATTAGGTATTTTCTCAGCATTTAGCCTTTGCGCAATTGATGAAAATCCCAAGCCTTTGACATAAAGGTCAAATACATAACGGACAATCTCTGCGGCCTCTTTGTCAACAATCAGATGATTCTTATTATTGGGATCCTTCATATAGCCGAAAGGTGCAAATGCTCCAACCCAAAGACCTTGCTTCCGTTTTGTAGCGAGGGTTGCTCTGACATTCTCAGATAAATCTTCAAGATACCACTGATCAACCATAGAATTGATTTGCCTTGATTTGCGATTATCTTTGTTTGCAGAGTCTGCATTATCCACTACACTTAAGAACCTTATTCCCCATATAGGAAATAAGGTGTTTATGTACTTTTCGATCAGTTCAATATCACGGGCAAATCTGGACTGGGTTTTGCATAAGACAATATCAAACAGTTTTGCTTCAGCATCTCTTATCATCTGATTGAATGCAGGTCGTTCGCGGTCAGAGCCGCTGAAGTCCTCGTCATTATAAACTTTATACAAGGCCCAACCCATCTTTTTAAGGAAATCCAACAGCATAAGTTGCTGATTAATTATACTCTCGGAATCATCACTCTCTGATTGCTTATGCCTATCCTCTCTGGAGAGTCTCACATATACAGCTGCCTTTGGCATTTAGTCTCCTCCTTTCATGCCAAAGTTACTTTAGTCCAACATAACCAACTTAAATATATGGCCCCCTTTCTGTCCATCAATCCTCTTCGTTATCAACAGACACACAACCTTCAAGTTGAAGCGATACAATTTTTGCTACCAACTTACTGACAAGAAGAGTATAGTCCTTGTCATCTGCGGTAACAACAGAACACTTGTCTATCAATTCCATAACCTCCATCAATTATTAAATACTTTTGATTATGTACAATATGTATATGCTTTGCGCAAAGAGCATATACATTTGTTCCCTTATCCACATACACCTTTTGCAACAAGATTTTATCTCTATAATACAAAACCTCCCGACAGACCTTTATAAGTCTATCGGGAGATTTCCTTTTTGTGATGTTCAGTTATCCGAGGGATTCTGTATCATTGACTCAGTGTATTCAGGCTAACAATCAATAATAATTGTAATAATTACATACTCAGATGAAAACACAGTGATTTACAAAGTAACATCTGTGGATTCTTTCATCTGCAACTGTATATCATACTTTATTCCATAGCAGGGACAAAGGGTAATTCAATTTCACCTTTGTCGTTTAACACGCCACTTGCTGCTATTACCTCGTAACTCTTAAACATTTTGATTTCAAGAGCAGGGCTTTCATAATACTTCTTATTCATAAAAAACTCCTTAACCTGCATAATAAGCAGCTTTCTCATAGTAAGCATACAAAGCTTTGATAGCATTCTTCAATTCTGTCTTATCTGTACCCATTGCAAGTTGACCATAACTGAATGCACCATAGTTCAGTGTAAGACCTCCGATTTTAACCTCGTACATTGCTCCAAGAAGATGAGCCGGAATGTCTGAAATCTTAAGTTCGTAGAGGTTGCCGTTCTTCACAAGTTCAGTTTCCTCGCCGTTTACTGTTACTGTAAGAGCAGAAACATCACCCTCGACCATAAAGTAAAGCTTGATTGCTGTTTCAGACTTAAGGGAAAGAGTACCGCCGTAGAAAGTTACTCCCTCCTCTGAGCCTTCAACAATTGCGTTGTAAGCACTCAGGTCAAGTTTTTCAACGAGAGCCTTTTCCTCATCAGTCATATACTCTGTATCGTTTGCAAGGTTATCTGTATTATAGTTGAAGTAAACCTGTGCATATGCACCGTAGTTGAGCATTGCCTTTACAAGAGCCTGCTCTTTTGCATACTTCACTGTGTCTGAGAGGATAACCTCTGCATACTTCTGAACTGTGTAATCATCAAGCACAAGTTCATCTGTGCTTGTAACAAGCTTTGCTTTGATTACAGATGTCATTTCCTTAGCAGCGACTTCGCAAGTGAATACATAGTAATCACTATTCTTTACTGCTTCGCTAACAGGAATTTCAACAGTATAAGTTGAGCCTGTGTTGGGAACTGTGAATACCATTTTTGCATTTGCGTCATTCAGAGTTTTCTCTGTAAGGCTCATATAATAATTTACTGCAATCTTATCGCCGAGGCTGATGGTATAGCCAGCGAGCTTGTCGGTCTGAACTGTGTTGGTATAACCTGTAATATTGCCGTCAGAATCTGTAACTGTACAAACCTTTTCACCGCCGAATACCGGGTAAGTGTCTGCGCCTATCTTCTGTCCCCAGATTTCGGGGATGATTGTATCTATAACGTTCCATTCGTCATCATAGATATCCTCGCCCTCTACGCCTGACTGTAAGAGGTAAGCAACCTCACCACTTGCAAACTGCTCTGCGGTTTTGCCACCCTCGCCATCGTCTGTATCAGCAAGGTAGTAACTGTTTTCAACTGTTGCATAACTGCTGTTATAATAACCAGCCAGAGTATCGGTATCAACATAGCAATTAATAATCCGGCCTAATCCAAGGTAACCAACTAAAGTACCAACGTTTGAGCTATCGCCTTTAACTGTTGTGTTGGTTACATAGCAATTCTTTACAAAACCGCCATTACCCAGACAGGCAACCACAGCACCCACAGCGTTGTTACCCTCAAAGTAACTATCCTCAATATGAAGGTTGGTAATTTCGTACCACCAGCCCTCGTTACCGAAAAGACCAATGTATGTATCGTATTCACCGCCGATACACTTAAGACCTGAGATAGTGTTGAAGTTACCGTCAAAATAAGCGTAACTACAGTTAATGGGAGTCCAGTTGGGAGCATCCTCAGGAACGGTAATGTCATTTATGAGCTTTGCGTAAATCTCAGCGTTTTCTTCATTAAGCTTCTGAGCATACCAATAAAGCTGACCTGCATTGGAAATTTCGTAGACACCTGTTTCTTCGTTATACTTTGCAGGCTCGAAGCCACCGCACTCTGAGCAGAAGCCGTTTACAAGATTGCCTGTATGCTTGTCGCTCTTTAATGTGAAACTCTTTGTATCTGTGTAAGTTATGCCTTCGTACTCAAAAGAAACCTCGTAAAGTTCTGAGCCCGGGTGCATACAATCCTCAGCCTCAACTGTATCTTTGAGCGAAGCATAACCCGAAACGGAATCTACATATCTACCGCACTCGGCACAGTAAAACTCTACATACACATAGCACTCGCCATCATAAGGATTGTCCCAATCAAACTTGGGAATAATCTCACCTATGTGATTATCATTTGTGTCGCCATACTCAGCACCGCAGATATCGCATACTGCCTTGTGCTTACAGTTTGCAACATTTTCACTGTCCTCTGCTGTAAAGTGGCTTACTTCATTTCCGCACTTAAGATTGCCATTCTCAAAGTAATAATAACAGTTCTCACCAATGCGTACTATGCCGTCATCGTTCTGGCTTGTGAGGTTATCCTTAACATCAAGGATAGATGTACCTTCGGGAAGGAGAATACTACCATCTACTGCAACTTCACCCTCAATGGTGATATCCTCTGCAGTAAGAAGTGTTAAGTCTGCCACGGCATCTTCT
>SVPX01000048.1 GCA_015065665.1 Oscillospiraceae bacterium
TGTTCTTCTTATGCCATAGGACAGCAGAACCCCCATTAGCAGGTGTTCTCCTTATGCCATAGGAGTTGCAGAACCCCATTAGCAGGTGTTCTTCTTATACCATAGGATAGCAGAACCCCCATTAGCAGGTGTTCTCCTTATTCCATAGGATAGCAGAATCCCCATTAGCAGGAGTTTTCCTCTAAAACCAAAGGATACAATACAAAAATACTTGGGATGCCAATTTCGGAGGCGATAAAATGAGAAGAAAGAAGGACGAGTATTTTATCGGTATGGTTGATACTTTCGCCGCCAACCAGAGATACTCAAAAAACAAAAGGAGAAGAAAGACAAAGCTATACCTCAAGCGTACTTTGATGATAACTCTGTGTATTCTTCTGATTGCAGGCATCGGTGCAGGAACATACTTCTTCATCATCCCTGCCGCAAAGAACTGGATTTCCTCCTGGGGTGCAACCCGTGACGAAGCAACAATTGACGAGGTAACACCTGACGAAATCCCAACCACCACAACCGAAGAAGCAACAACCGAGGCTCCCACAGAAACCGAGCCTGTCACAACTGTTCCTGTGACTACTACGCCCCCTGCCCCTGTTACAAACCTTGATTTTGTGGCACCTGTAATCCCCGATGACGGCAAGGACGGCACACTCTACTCCAGCACCCTGTATCTTTACAAGAACACAGGCTACAACCTGTTCTTCAGCACAGACAAGGTTGCAAAACACTACGCAACATCCATAAACAAAATTGCAAAGGGCATCGACAAGAACATCACCGTATACAATATGGTTGTTCCCAACCACACAGAGTTCGGTCTGCCCACACGAATCGGCAATTCAGTTGAAAATGTGTCTCAGGCTGACAACATCAGAACAATCTACGAGAATCTTGACAGCCGTGTTAAAGCAATCAACTGCTACAACGCACTGTCTGAGCATAACTCTGAGTACATCTACTACAACACAGACCACCACTGGACAAGCCTTGGTGCATACTACGGCTATGAAGCCTTCTGTGAGCAGACAGGCAAAGAGCCTGTGAAACTCTCTGACCTTAAGAAGAATTCAATTGAAGGCTTTACAGGTTCATTCTACACCCTCACAGGCAACAGCGGTCTTTATAAAAACGCTGACACAGTTATATACTACGACCTGCCTGTTGAGACAGAGGCAAAGATGAAAGAGCGTATGGGCTCAGATACAATCTACTGCGATGTTTACTATCCTGCCGCTACATCAGGTACTCTCACCTACGGTGTATTCTGCTGGGGTGATACCGCACAGTTTGTAATCTCATCCTCTGCAAACACAGGCAAGAAGATTGCCGTTGTCAAGGACTCTTACGGCAACGCATTTGCACCGTACCTTACAAACCATTATGACGAAGTACATCTTCTGGACTTCAGATACTGGGACGGCAACCTGAACGATTATCTCAAGAAAAACGGTATTGACGAAGTTCTTATTATGAATAACACTATGTCTGCCAACAGCACCTCTCAGGTCAACTCTATGAGCGAAGCTCTCAGTTGACGGTGATGCTTTTAACAAAAAGCCAAAGGAGGTTTTAAGGAATGTTGGCAAACGAAGTAACAGCCAGTGTCTACGGCGCATTGTCCCCCACACTTTACTCAGGCTACGCAAGTGGCAAGGGAATGCCCGGCACCAGCGCCTATATAATATCAAAAAAACCTGTGGAGGATACCCTGACAGGTATCGTCACCGCCGTTGTAACTCTCTCTGACGGCACACAGCGTCCCATCATCACACCCAGAAACGAGATTATGTATGAGCCGGAGATTATGAAAACCCTCTCTGCTCTCAGACAGGTAAAGATTGAAAAAATCAGTTGCCTTTACGAAAAATCCTGCGGTGCAGTTATCCTTTACAAGGATAAGATTACAGGAGAGATAAGAATCCTGCTGGTCAAAAACCACAACGGCAGATTCTACAGTTTCCCCAAAGGTCACGTGGAACTGGGCGAAAGCGAAAAAGCAACCGCTGTCCGCGAGGTCAAAGAGGAAACAAACCTTGACGTGGTAATCCTTGACGGATTCCGTGAGATAAGCGACTACTGTCCTTTCGGCAAAATCCGCAAGAGAGTTGTTTTCTTCCTGGCAAAAACAAAAAGTGACAACATTACAATCCAGGAAAGCGAAATCGACAGTTACCAGTGGGTACCCCTTTCAAAGGCAGACACCGTCTGCACCTACGACAACGACAAACGGGTTATCGAGAAAGTCCGCAGATATCTCAAGGACAACAGAATCTGAGAAAACAAAAAACACAACTCACATAAACAACAGGCACACAGTATTTTCTCTCTACTGTGTGCCTGTTTTAAATTGTGCGTCTTATAATATATATTGTTTTATTGAAACTTTTGAAAACATCCGAAAAATTCTTTGTTTTTTTAGATTTACCATCCAAAAAAACAAGGGCATAATCTGCATAATTTGCTATCAGAATATTTCTGATTGTAACTGCTTTATCTCCGTAAACATCATACCTAGGCAGAAACTCCGTATACTTTATATTATGTGCCAAAGCATACTTCTTTGCACAATAGTCTATTCCCTCACCACCATTTGAAACAATTTCATCTACTTCTGAAGGCAGATATTTTTCCAAATTATTCTCAATAAGAGAGGAGGAACCTGTAATTACAATTCTCATAGAAACCTCCTGAAATTATTTTAGATATATTATGTGTCTATAATTAACATATTATCACACAATAGGTATAAAGTAAATACATAATATATTTATTGTGAGGTTATTATGGCTATCAAGAGTCTCTCTATCAGAATTACAGAAGAAATGCTGGACAAACTGCATGTTGTGGCAGATTACGAGGGCAGAAGTGCTAACAGTCAGATTAATATTTTAATCAGAGATTGCATAGAAGCATACGAAGAAAAGCACGGAAAAATAGAAATGGGAAACAAGAGTTAATAAAAACCGATGTATGAATACTCATACATCGGTTTTATTAAGTATTATCAGCCTAAATACGCAAGGTTTGTGTCTGTGCAGAAGTTGTTCATACCATAGAGGAAGAGAATATCGTCAACGCCCTCGGTCTTTACAATCTCGCTTACAGGCATCTTGTAGTATCTCAGGTCAATCATAATCACCTTAGCATAATTCTCCGCAAAGAAAGGTGCGGCACAATGAGCAAAGCTGTCCTTGATAAGCAGCAGAGTATCATCGCTCTTAGCCTTTGTATTCTCAATTGTTACCATAGCGTGGTTGCCGTCAAGAAACACAGGATACATATCATCCTCAGAAAGATGTTTCTCAAAGTACATACTCTCAAAGGTCTCGGTGGTACTGCCCTCGGTGATGGTCACCCTGATGCTGTCAGCAAAATCCTTGTTCTTCCAAACTTCAAGGGTATCGGGAGAACGCAGGAAGTATCCGCTGGAGGAATAGGTTGTACCGTAGAAGTTTTCATAGGTGCTTACCTCAAAGTCATCCATTCCGGTATATTCCAATACATTATCCTCGCAGTATCTGCCATAGGCTGTATAGGCACCAAGACTTGTCCAGTGGTGGTCGGTTTTGTAATAAATCTGCTCATCACTTACCACATGGTCGCCAAAGTCCTCACACAAATCATAGAAGCGGATATTTGCCTCTTTGTTTTCGCTTATATATGCATACACCTGCTCGTCAGGATAATCTGCGTGAGCTCTGGGGAGTTTTGAGTCCAGCATATATCCTGCAGATGGCACTACCATAAGTCCCACCTCATCATAGGATGCCGAGAACTTATTGATAAGTTCCAGATTCTTTTCTGCCCTCAGGGGCTCTGCAGGTTTTGTGATGATATATCCGTCATCACCGTAGTAGTAGCCATTGGAGGCGGTAGTGCCTGTCAGCAGATTCCAGTAGGAATTAACACCTACAAAAAATGTGCGGAAAGGAAAGTGGTCGGGAATATATCCGCCGTTTTCGCCGCCTTCAAGGGAGTTTGTCAGTTTGCCCTCAAAGAAGTTTTCCAGAGTAAACTCAGGGGCTTTTGCCAGGTATCGCTTTTCGGAGGAGCTGTACTCCGCCTTGGGAAGAATCACAAACAAACTGAAAAGCCCAACTGTAAAGGCAAGGAAAATAGAGATAATAGCAATCTGAGTTTTTTTGTTATTCATATCCTCGCCTCCTTAAAATCTGAAGTAAATAAAGGGGTTGTAGCTGTCGCTGACAAGAGATGCTGTACACAAGAGCATAGCACCAATACAGCAGATACCCAACACCACAGGATAGAACTTCTTATCCTTGCATTTGCGATGCATAATTCTTAAAACAGGAGTGGAAAGCACAGCACCGGCAATGCATACGGGCAGATAGTTGAGAAGAACTGCACCTGACGCAGGTGTAAATGCCCCGTCTGCCGCTGTAAAAAGTCCGCAGATGTATGTCCAAAGAGTTGTCACATCCTCAAAGTTGAAGATTGCCCAGCCAATCATAATAAAGAACAGAGCATATATATGGCTTACAAAGCCGGGGAGCTTCTTAAGGATTTTTCCCAGGAACAGTTTTTCTGCCACAAGGAGAACAAAGAAATAAAGTCCCCACAGCAGGAAGTTATATGCGGCACCATGCCACAAACCTGTCATTGCCCACACAATGAAAAGGTTGAGAATCTGTCTGCCAAAGCCCTTGCGGTTTCCGCCCAGAGGGATATACAGATAATCTCTGAACCAGGTGGACAGAGAGATGTGCCAACGTCTCCAGAATTCTGTAATAGACTTGGAGATATAGGGGAAGTTGAAATTCTCCATAAACTCAAAGCCCAGCATCCTGCCAAGACCTCGTGCCATATCGCTGTAACCTGAGAAGTCAAAGTAAATCTGCAGAGTAAGTGCCACAAGTCCACCCCATCGTGCAAGGATACCCTGTGCAGCGGCACCGCCAAGGTTGTCCCACATTGCGGCAAACTGGTTTGCAAGGAGAACTTTCTTTGAAAGTCCCACAAGGAAAAGCACAACACCCTTTGTAAACTGAGAAAGATTCTCTTTTCTCTGTGTCATCTGGTCCTCAACGTCCTTGTAGCGGACAATGGGGCCTGCAATAAGCTGAGGGAAAAGTGTAACATAAGTACCAATAATCAAGGGATTATGCTGAGTACGGGTGTCCTCTTTGTACACATCTATTGTATAGGACATTGCCTGGAAGGTATAGAAGCTGATACCGATAGGAAGTGACGGTGCCTCAAAGCTTATATTCACAAAGGGAAGCAGATTGAGAGTATCCACAATCATACCCGAATACTTGAAGAACACAAGAAGTCCCAGGTTGATAACAATGGAAAGTATCAGCCACAACCGACGCTTTGGTTGATTATCCCCTGCCTTCTCAATAAGCAGACCTGCAATATAGTTTACAAGTATGGTGAACAGCATCAGCAGGATATAAACAGGCTCTCCCCATCCGTAGAATGCAAGGCTCACTACAAAAAGGGCAATATTCCTTGCTTTCTTTGGTACTACATAATAAAGAAGCAGTACGCAGGGCAGATAGAAGAACCAGAATGTAAGACTGGAAAATACCAAGATTTTTCCTCCTCTCAGGATTTAAGAACAAAAACCATAAGGCAAAAACCGCCTATAGCGCAATATACATATATAATATATTATTCACAACAGATAGTCAATTTACAGAATTATCATTATTTGCCTGTAAATCTGATACTTTTCGTTACCATATAACAAAAAAAAGATACCGCAGTAAAAAACCGCGGTATCTTTAATATGGAGTCCTCTACTGAGTTACTTATAGGTTTAATCAGTCAACTCTCTCGTCACCCCAGAAGAATACAGCAACTGTACCGGGGCCTGTGTGGCTGCCGATGGTTGTGCCAATTGTGAAAATCTGCACCTTGCCGTCAAGGTTGGGGAACTGTGCCTCAATCATAGCTGCAACCTCTTTTGCATCATCCTCACAGGCAGAGTTGCACATAAAGCACTTGCCTGAGTACTGAGTACCGTTATCAGCGTGTTTTTTCATACGCTCAACAATCTCTGCAAAAACCTTCTTCTTGCCTCTTATCTTGGCACGAGGAATAAGTTTACCCTGATTGCTGACATTCATAAGAGGGCAGATATTCAGCACACCGCCGATAAATCCACTTGCCTTGGATACTCGGCCGCCACGAACAAAATAAGTAAGGTCGGTTGTAAAGAACCAGTGGTGAAGTCTGAGCTTGTTATCTTCAAGCCAGTTGTAAAGTTCCTCGATACCCATACCCTGTGCACGGAGGTCTGATGCTGTCTCCATAAGAAGTCCCAGACCTGCAGCAGCCGCAAGGGAGTCTACAAGATAGATTTTTCTATCGGGAAACTCCTGCTTCATTGTCTCAATAGCAAGACGGGCAGAGTTGGACACACCTGAAAGACCTGAAGAAAGGCTAACGTGGATAATATCCTTGCCTTCTTTCAGAAGTTCTCTGAAGTATTCTGCAAATTCATCCTGATTAAGCTGAGATGTGCTTGTAATTGCACCATTCTCCATAGCCTTGTAGAAATCTGCATAAGATGTGGTTTCACCCAGGTCGTCATAGTAGGTTTTGCCATCCATCATATAGGGTGTGCAAATGTATCTTATATCAAGTTCTTTCATCTTCTGTGCTGAGAAATCTGTGTATGTGCAGCAACTGAGAATATAATCGTAAGACATAATCTTCCTCCAAATTAAGGTTTTCTGAGGGGGCCGCTTTGCTCCCTTTGGTCAATGCCATTATTATATCCGTGGGTTGTTGACAAGTCAACAGAACTTGAGAGTTTACATCTCTCCAATTAAAACGCCCTTGTCAACTGCAGAAAATCCGACTCTACTCACAGTAGAATTCCCAGTGTTTATGCGGTTTATGAGTTCACCTAAGAAATATTTACCGCTCTTTTTCAAAGCATTGAAAAATTACATCCCTTGTGGTATCATAAAACACAAAGAGCAAAAGCTGTCGCTTTTTCTGACAAAAAAAGAACACAGCGCTTATAAACGCTGTGCTCTAATAAAACATTCAGAAAACATTGTTATTTGAGAACCAGAGGCATAATCTTGGTAAAGTCACCATCCATAATGGACCATGTGCTTCTGAGCTTCTCGGTAATGGGAGAGGAAATCTCCTGGTGGATGTAGAGGCTCTGAATGCCGAATTCATAAGCGCTCTTTATATCTGCAAGGAAATCGTTGCCAATCATAATTGTTTCGCTCTTTCTGAGCTTATGGCGTTTGAAGAGAATCTCATACATATGGGGGTCAGGCTTTTTACATGCAACATCAGAGCTGATAACAATATCGTCAAAGTACTTTTCAAGCCCCATCATTTTAATCTCAGGCACTGTAAAGTCGTGCTGAGCATTGGAGAGGAGAAACACCTTCTTACCCTTTGCCTTAAGAGCCTGCAAGAACTCGGGAACACCCTTGTAAAGTCGGATGAACTCTGTTGAGAAGCAACGGAAAGCGTTTGCTGTCATAGCAGCCACTTCCCTTGTAACCTCTACCTTCTTGAATGTATACAGATTCTGGAATACCTTTGTAAGGTCGATATCAACATATTTGTGAGTGGGATTATCCTTTTTAACCTGGTTCTTTTCCAGAGCACAGAATTCTCTGTACTTAATTCTTAATTCGTTAGGTGTATACTCTGCTCCGCGGTAGCCATAAAAAAGCACCATCTTCTCCCAGAGAACCTTATCCTCTTCGTCTGTGCGAATGTCGATAAGTGTTCCATACAGGTCAAAAATATAATTCTTGAACATAAAGCCACTTCTTCCCCTAAGTTTATGCATTAATTATAGCACACTTTTTTTGTGAATAAAAGGCTTTTTCTTATCTTTATCATAATTTTTAAGAACAATCGTAAATTTCGCCCACCATAATTTATCATCACCAATATAATTTTTTGCAATATAACCAATATTCATTACATAATTTCAAATGTCATCCGAAAGGAGAATTAATATGACAAAAAAAGAAATTGCACTCAGGGCCCTGAAAGCCTTAAAAAAAGAATATCCCGATGCTATCTGCTCTCTTGAATACAAAGACCCCTGGCAACTCCTTGTTGCAACACGACTTGCGGCACAATGCACAGACGCAAGGGTTAACCTTGTGACTCCTGCCCTCTTTGACCGCTTCCCCGATGCCTATAGTATGGCACAGGCTGACACAGAGGAAGTTGCAAAGCTCATTCACAGTTGCGGATTCTACCGCACAAAGTCACAGGATTTGGTTGAATTTTCAAAGACAATTGTAGAAAAATATGACGGCAAAGTGCCTGATACTATCGAAGAACTTATCACTCTGCAGGGCATCGGCAGAAAGACCGCAAATCTCATTGTAGGCGATATTTATGGGAAACCTGCTGTAGTGGTAGACACCCATTGCATCCGTATCACACGCAGATTGGGACTTCACGAAGAAAAAGATGCGGCAAAAATCGAAAAAATCCTCAGAGGACTTCTGCCCCCTGAGGAAAGTAATGATTTCTGTCATCGACTTGTGCTTCATGGCAGAGCAGTCTGCAAGGCACCAAAACCTAAGTGTGAAGAATGCTGTATGAAAGATTTCTGCAGAAAGAAAAAATAACATAGAAAAAGAGAAGACTCATTTGTTTATCTGAGCCTTCTCTTTCTTTTTGTCTGTATAGTGGTATGCTGACTGAAGTCAGCGTGATATTTTCGCTTTGCGAAAGTGATATTGAAACCAAAAGTTTCAGTGATATTTTATTCTTCATAAAATCTCGCGAAGCGAATACCACTCGGCCTTAGCCGAATATCACTGCGAAGCAATAGAACTCGGCTCAGCCGAATAAAACTTTTTGTAATTATAGATTACTGCAGGGCCTCGATAGCGGCTTTGATAAGAGCAATCTTCTCACGCTCGCGCTGAGCCTGACCTTTGATTTTCTCTACAACTGCCTCGGGAGCCTTTGCCATAAAGCCTGCGTTCTGGAGTTTGCCCTCGTCCTGAGCCAGGAGTTTTTCTACCTGAGCAAGTTCCTTCTGAAGACGGGCAAGTTCTGCTTCCTTATCAACAAGTTCATTCATGGGAATGTAGATTTTTGCATCGGAAACAACAATTGTTACTGCACCCTCAAGGTCGAACTCATCTGCAATTTCAACCTCTGTTGCAGATGCCAGAGAAACAATGAACTTTGCACCCAATTCATAAGTTTCCTTATTCTCTGTTGCAATGTAAACCTTTGCCTTCTTTGAGGGAGGTACGTTCATCTCGTTTCTTCTTGTACGGATAGCGGTGATAGCCTCCATAATCTTCTGAGTTGTCAGTACCTCTGCAGGGAAATCATACTGAGCGTCAAACTCAGGATATTTCTGAAGCATAATTGTCTCACCGTCTGCTTCTGCACTATGAGGCAGAGTCTGCCAGATTTCCTCGGTAATAAAGGGCATAAAGGGATGGAGAAGTCTTAAAGTTCTCTCAAGAACCCATACAAGCACCTGACGGGCGTTCTGAGCAGTCTCGCCCTCCTCGCGGAGTCTGGACTTTGTAAGCTCAATGTACCAGTCGCAGTAGCAGTCCCAGATAAAGTCGTAGAGCTTCTGTACTGCAATACCAAGTTCGAACTTATCAAGGTTATCAGCAACCTCTTTTGCAACTGTGTTAACTCGTGAAATAATCCACTTGTCCTCAGTTGTAAGAGTTTCGGGAAGTTCACAGGGAACATCGAACTCGTCAATGTTCATATGTACAAAGCGACTTGCATTGTAAAGCTTATTAGCAAAGTTACGGCAGGACTCAACTCTCTTGTCAGAGAATCTCATATCGTTTCCGGGTGAGTTACCTGTAGCTAAGAAGAATCTCAGAGCATCTGCGCCGTACTGGTCGATAAGGAGCAGGGGATCTACGCCGTTGCCCAGGGACTTACTCATCTTTCTGCCCAGTTCATCGCGGATGATACCATGGATAAATACTGTATCAAAGGGCTGAGCACCCATATTCTCCATACCGCTGAAGATCATTCTTGCAACCCAGAAGAAGATAATATCGTAACCTGTTACAAGAGTGCTTGTGGGATAGAAGAAGTCAAGCTCCTCTGTGTTATTGGGCCAACCAAGAGTTGAGAAAGGCCACAGAGCAGAGCTGAACCAGGTATCAAGTGTATCCTCGTCCTGATGAATGTGTGTGCCACCGCACTTGGGACATACAGTGACATTTTCCTTGGAAACTGTCATCTCACCGCAATCTGCACAGTAGAATGCAGGGATTCTGTGTCCCCACCAGAGCTGACGGGAGATACACCAGTCGCGGATATTTTCCATCCAATGGAAGTAAACTTTATCGAATCTTTCGGGAACGAACTTTGTTTTACCTGAGCGTACACAGTCGATAGCAGGCTCAGCAAGAGGCTGCATCTTAACAAACCACTGCATTGAAACCCTGGGTTCAACTGTTGTACCGCAACGGTAGCAGGTACCTACGTTGTGAGTATGAGGCTCAATCTTTACAAGGAAGCCGCCCTCTTCAAGGTCCTTAACTATTGCTTTTCTGCACTCGTAGCGGTCCATACCCTGATATTTCTCGCCTGCATTCTCATTCATATGAGCAGTATCATCCATAACATTGATGATAGGCAGATTGTGTCTGAGACCTACCTCAAAGTCGTTGGGGTCATGTGCAGGAGTAATCTTAACCACACCTGTACCAAACTCCATATCAACATAGCTGTCGGCAACAACAGGAATCTCTCTGCCTACAATGGGAAGAGTTACAGTCTTGCCAACGAAATCCTTGTATCTTTCATCCTCGGGGTTAACAGCAATAGCAGTATCACCAAGGAGAGTCTCGGGACGGGTTGTTGCAAGTTCAACAAAACCTGAACCATCTGTAAGGGGATATCTGAGATGCCAGAAGAAACCCTCCTGCTCCTCAAACTCAACCTCTGCATCAGAGATAGAAGTACAGCAATGGGGACACCAGTTGATGATTCTCTCACCGCGGTAGATAAGTCCCTTCTCGTAAAGGCGTACAAAAACTTCCTTAACAGCATCAGAGCAACCCTCGTCCATAGTAAAGCGCTCTCTTGACCAGTCACAGCTGGAACCCAGCTTCTTAAGCTGCTCACAGATACGACCGCCGTACTCACGCTTCCACTCCCATGCACGCTCAAGGAATGCTTCTCTGCCGATATCCTCCTTTGTGATGCCCTCTTTCTTCATAGCCTCAACAATCTTTGCCTCAGTAGCAATAGATGCGTGGTCTGTACCGGGCAGCCAAAGAGCAGCATAGCCCTGCATTCTGCGGTAACGGATAAGAATATCCTGCAGAGTGTTATCCAGAGCATGACCGATGTGAAGCTGACCTGTAATGTTGGGCGGGGGCATAACTATAGTATAGGGCTTCTTGCTGCGGTCTACCTCAGCACGGAAGAAGCCACCCTTCATCCAGAAATCATATATTTTATCCTCAACCTCTTTGGGGTTGTAGGACTTTGCCAGTTCCTTTGCCATAAACAATTCCTCCTGTCGCAAAGGGAATATACATTGTTATTATCGCATTTATAACCTGTTTTGTCAACGGATATGCCATAAAAAACCGACTGTTCCTATTGAAACAGTCGGTTAATATGTAATTTTTTGTTGGTTTATCCGTCTTTGAAGGACATTAGCCGATTACAGGAGAAATCTCCTTGCCACTTGCAAGAGCTGCAATATTGCTGATAATAGCAGAAACATCAGCGCTGTAAACATAACCAAACTGATCTCCGTTTACAACAGGAATCACCTTCTGTGTATCTGTTTTGCAGAAGTGTACTGTGTCTGACTCTCTGCCGCTTAAGTAGTTATATGTAACTGTCAGCAGTTTATCACCGGCTTCTGTGGTGGTATCAGCACCGCCGTACTGCATAAGAGTAAGGTCCTGATAAAGAATATAGAACTGGTCTGAGTCGATGTTCTTTGCGTCAAGTGTTACCTTGTACTCTGATGTATATGTGTTAGAGCCATCCTCACCTGTTGTAGGCACCTGCTCAGTTGAAAGTCTGAAGGTATAAATCTTACCATCTGCTTTCAGCACAACAGACTCAAGGGCATCATAGATGGGACTGAGCACATACTCACTTGCAAGTTTCTCCATGGAGGTTGTTGCCCAGGGAACACTTGATGCGGCAATTTTATAGATAAGTTTACCGCCCTCTTCCATCAGATACACATCGCCCTCAGAGTCAACATCGGAAGCAAGGAGTGAAACAGGAACCTTTGTCACTTCGTTGAGAGTCTGGTTTCCTGCGTCATCGTACTCTGTGCTTGTGTATGTATATGTGGTTTTTACTGTTGCAAAAGGTGTGCTGAGTCCGTAATCCTTAAGATTCTGAGCATCGGGATTTACACATACAACTTCTTTTGCAGTAAGGCTTCTGACAGAACCTGTAATCAGACTACCCTCTGTAATATTAACGGGAGCATTCTTGTGAGATTCCATCAGATAATAGCAACCGAGAGCGCCCTGATTGTTACTGATAATAACAACTTCCTCAGGGAGATGTGAGCCTCCAAGAGTGATTTTATCAAAGGAGTCATCAGATGCATTGTGTGCGTCACCGCCGATTGCTGTGCTGAACAAATCTGTAATGCTCAGAAGCAGAGGCTCTACCTCTGTAAGGTCTGCAATATATACTGTCTGGCTGTCACCAAACTGAATGTAGCAGGACTCTCCGCCGGGAGCATCATCACCAAGTCGGAGTACAGAGTATGTGCCGTCATTGTAGTGAACTTTAGCCTCGGCACGGACTTTGTCAAAGCCGTACTCTGCAGCGTTCTCGCCAGTAAGGTCGGCGACCATAGTAAAGTCTACATTACAAACTACACCTGCAAGGAGAGCGGGATTTGTAGTAGCAAGGTCGTAATCTTCAAAGCCCTCCAGAGTATAGATGGTAGCCTCGGTTGTGCCATCTGCATTGACGGGAGTTGTCAGCAGGAAGGTGTAGTTACCCTCACCTGTTGACATCTCAATCTTTTCAATCTGTGCAGGAGCATAGTTAATCAGATTACCGTAAGAGTTATTCTCAATCTCGCCCTTTGCGTTTGTCTTGACGGTTGCTGTATGAAGTCCGTCATCATTGACAGAGAGAATCATCTCTGTACCTCTGTCAATATCCGCAGGTTTGTTACCGCCGCCAAAGGGAACAAAAATAATAACAAGGATAAGTGCCACAACAACCGTAAGTGCAGCCGCGGCGATAATAAGGTTTCTTTTCATTTTCTTATTCATCAGCGGTGTCTCCTTTTATTCCATACAAGGATTCCCACAACAAGCAGTGCTACAGGAATAATCACAACAAAGAAAACAAAAGCGGCAATCTGCTGACCGGAGTTAACAACCATTGTTTCTCCCCCAACATTAACGCTTTCAACTACAATCATAGCATCCTTTTCGCTGAGAGTATTCAGAAGATTAATGAAATATGCTGTATTGTTAAGGTTGTTGCTGTAAGAAGAATAGAGCCACTTGTTGCTCAGACCGTCATAAGAGCCCCACACAACCATATATGAGGACTCATCGTTATCATTGGTCTTTTCAGAGATTACAGCCGCATTGAGAGGTGTGCCGTTGCTATATTCGTACTTGATATCTGTGGGATCTTCAAGTGAGGGAATAAGCACATCTGCCAGAGAAGAGGACTGTAAAAGAGGACTTGCCATATTCTCATCAATAATCTCAAGAGGCATACAGTAGGGCATTACAACGGAAAGGGACTTATCTGTAAGACCGTCTGTATATGCACCCTCTGCATAATCCATCATAGATGTAACATTTGCATCCTCACCTGACATGGCAATACCCTTTGAAAGGTCGTTCTCGCTGATGTAACCCTTCTTCACCTTTACACCCCACTGCTCCAGCATCAGGTCGATGTTGGGAGTTTCCTCGGCATGGTCAAAGGGAACATACACGAGGGTTTTGCCATTGTCGCCGTCATTTGACAGCCACTGAGAAATATTGTCAACTGCCTCGGATGTAAGGTCAACGGAGGGTGCCATCATAATGATGATGTCTGTATCCTCAGAAGGCTTCTGAGTAAGCAGGTTAACCTCTTCCATTTCGTAAGCGTTATCCTCAAGGATAACAGGCAGATATGAGCAATAACTGTTAAGGTTGGAGCTTTTGTTGAAGAACTCGCCGTTACCTGTGGAGAGAGCAATCTTTCCCCCCCTCTC
>SVPX01000049.1 GCA_015065665.1 Oscillospiraceae bacterium
CCGAGGGTACAATTCGTATAATATTAGAGGGACTTTACAGAGCAGACATCAAGTTCATAGTAGATGACCACACATATCTCTGTGCTGATGTTATGAAGGTAAAAGAAACAAAATGCTCTGATAAGAATACAGAACTGGCACTTGTCCGTGTTCTTAAAGATACTTTTGAAAAATACAGGGAATTTAACTCTAAAATCCCGTCAGATATAATGTTCAAGGTTGGTCTTTGTCATAAGTGCGGAGAACTCAGCGACTATATTGCAGGCCATATTCCCCTTGAATATCACAACAAGCAGGCTATTCTTGAGGTTGCAGATTGCGCTTTGCGTACAGAAACTCTCATCGCTATGCTGAATGAAGAACTTACAGTTGTAGAACTGGAGCGAGAAATAGCCGATAAAACCAAGTCTAATCTTGATAGAGCTCAGAGAGAGATGTTCCTTCGCGAAGAAATCCGTGCTATCCAGGAGGAACTTGGTGATTCCGAAGATCCTGACTTTGAGTGCGATAACCTCAGAGTTGCTATAAGAGAAAAGAATATGGGGGAAGAGGTAGAAAAAATCCTTCTCAAAGAATGCAGTAAACTGGAGAGACTTCCTTATGGAAGTCAGGAGGCTGCTCTTATCCGTACATATATCGACACTTGCCTTGAACTTCCCTGGCATATATATACCGATGAGGATATCAATCTTACTCGTGTCCGTTCTGCACTTGATAAGAACCACTATGGTCTTGATAAAGTCAAAGAGAGAATCATCGAGTCTCTTGCTGTCCGCAAACTCAATCCCGATTCCAAGGGTAACATTATCTGTCTTGTTGGCCCTCCCGGTGTTGGCAAAACATCAATTGCTCTTTCTGTTGCAGAGGATATCGGTAGAAAATCTGTCCGTATATCTCTGGGCGGAGTCAAAGATGAGGCGGAAATCCGTGGACACAGACGTACATACATCGGTTCAATGCCCGGACGAATTATGTCAGGTATGAAGCGTGCAGGTTCAATGAATCCTCTTATGGTTCTTGACGAGATCGATAAACTCTCTAACGATTACAAAGGTGATCCCACATCTGCACTTCTTGAGGTTCTTGATGGAGAGCAGAACTTTGCTTTTGTTGACCATTATCTGGATATTCCTTTTGATTTGTCATCAGTAATGTTTATTACAACTGCCAACGATTTAGGTGCTATTCCTGAGCCTCTCAGAGACCGAATGGATGTTATCGAACTTTCAAGTTATACAAGAGAAGAAAAGTTCAATATAGCCAAGAAACATCTTGTCAAGAAACAACTTGTGAACAACGGACTTAATTCAAAGAACTTCAGACTTACTGATAGTGCAATCTATGCTCTTATTGATAAGTATACAAGAGAAGCAGGTGTTCGTTCTCTGGAGCGTATTATCTCAAAACTTATGCGTAAAGCCGCTGTTAAGGTTGTACAGAACGAAGAATGTGTACGCATCACAGCTACCGACCTGCCCCGGTATTTAGGTCCCGCTAAATTTACAGGTGACTATTATTCCACTAAAACACAGGTGGGAGTAGCTAACGGCCTTGCCTGGACAGCAGTTGGAGGAGAGATTCTTCCCATCGAAGTTGCTGTTATGGATGGCACAGGAAAACTTGAACTTACAGGTTCCCTTGGTGATGTTATGCAGGAATCTGCAAAAACAGCGGTAACCTGCATCCGTTCAATGGCTAAGAAATATGGCATAGACCCTGATTTTTATAAGAACAAGGATATTCACATTCACGCTCCTGAGGGTGCTGTACCAAAGGATGGTCCATCTGCAGGTATCACTATGGCTACTGCAATCTGCTCTGCACTTGCAAATGTCCCTGTACGCCACGATGTGGCAATGACAGGTGAGATTACACTCAGAGGCAGAGTGCTTCCCATAGGTGGTCTTAAAGAGAAATCTATGGCGGCATATAAATCTGGTATCAGAACAGTAATTATCCCTCAGAATAACCTGCCTGATATTGCAGAAATTGATTCTGTGGTTAAAGAGAGTGTAGAGTTTATTCCTGTGGATAGTATTGAAAAAGTTCTTGAGATTATGCTTTTAAAACCTGAGTCAAAGCAGAAGAGAATCAAGTCTTCAAAAAGAGCAGAAAACACTCAGACTGTAAACTGAGTAACCTCTTAAGGAGGATGTTATGGATATAAATAATGTTAAATTTGAGATTGCCTGTGGTTTGTCTTCTCAGCTACCTCAGTCTGTGCTTCCCGAAGTTGTCTTTTCAGGTCGCTCAAATGTAGGTAAATCTTCGCTTATAAATAAAATTACAAACAGAAAAAATCTTGCCAGAGTCAGCGCGACTCCCGGCAAAACCGCAACAATAAACTTTTTTTCTCTAAAGGAGTTTATGCTTGTAGATTTGCCCGGATATGGCTATGCCAAGGTTGCCCGTGCAGAAAAAGAGCGCTGGGGTGAACTTGTAGAGGGTTACTTTGCTGATGATAGAAAGTTTGCTCTTGTTATCCAGATATGTGATATCAGACATAAACCTACCGCTGATGATATGCAGATGATTGAGTATTTATCAGCACTTGGTTTTCCCTTTGCAGTAGTACTTACCAAGAAGGACAAACTCAACAAAACAGAACTTGCAAATCAACTTGCATTTTATACTGAACTTTTATCAGAATACAATGCCGAATTCGTTGCTTTCTCTGCTCTTAACGGTGAGGGAACAGAAGATGTACGAGCATTGATTGACAAATATTTAGAGAGGGGAGAGTGGAACTGATGTTGACTCCCGGACTTACTTTTAACGAAAAGGGACATTTATCTGTTGAGGGCTGTGACGCTACTGAGCTCGCTGCAAAGTACGGTACACCTCTTTATGTTATGAATGAATCCCTTATCAGAAATAACTGCAGAAGATATACAGCTTTTATCAAGGATAATTTTAAGAATGGCAGTTTCCCTTGCTATGCAAGTAAGGCTCTGTCTTGCCTTGAAATTTACAGAATAATGGCTGAAGAACAAATGGGTGTAGATGTAGTTTCAGGCGGTGAACTTTATACAGCACTTACAGCAGAGTTTCCTGCAAACCGTATTTTCTTTCATGGTAACAACAAGACACCTGATGAACTTAAAATGGCTGTAGAGTGCGGTGTAGGTCGCATTATCGTAGATAATCTAACAGAACTGCATCTTCTTGATGAAATTGCTGCTGAAGCAGGTGTTATTCAGAAGATAGGTCTCAGAATCAAGCCTGGTATCGAGGCACATACCCATGATTATATCCGCACAGGTCAGATTGACTCCAAGTTCGGTTTCTCCATCGAAAACGGCGAGGCTCTTGAGGCTGTTAAAGAAGCCTTTGAATGCGAGAATCTTGAACTTTGTCAGCTTCATTGTCATATCGGCTCACAAATTTTTGACACTCAGCCTTTCACAGATGCAGCAAAAGTTATGCTTCAGTTCTTTGATGTAATTCATAAAGAGACAGGTAAGTGGATTACAGAACTAAATCTGGGTGGCGGTTTAGGTGCAAGTTACACCGATTCTGATTCACCTTTAGAGATTGAAGAATACCTCACTCCTGTGGCAGAAGCAATCAAGTCAACATGTGAGGAACTGGGTGTTCCCGAGCCTGAATTCCACATTGAACCCGGTCGTTCAATTGTTGGTGAGGCCGGCACAACACTGTACACTCTTGGAAATATTAAAGAAATCAAGGATATCCGCACATACATTTCTGTAGATGGAGGTATGTCTGATAATATCAGATATGCTCTTTATCAGGCTGAATACACAGTGCTTAACGCCTCAAAGGCACAGGGCAATGTAGTTGATAACATCACAATTGCAGGTAAGTGTTGTGAAAGCGGAGATCTTATCCAGGAGGGTGTTTCACTTATAGATCCTCAGGTTGGTGATATCCTTGCTGTTCTCACAACAGGTGCTTACAATTATTCTATGGCTTCCAACTATAACCGTATTCTCAGACCTGCTATGATTATGGTCAAAGATGGTAACAGCAGAGTTATTATTCAGCGTGAATCTTACAATGATCTTCTTAATAACGATATCTGATATATAAAAATTAACCCCTATGATTTTATGTCATAGGGGTTAATGATTTTTGTTTATTTATCCTGCCTTGCTTAATGCAAAAAGCTCTCCTTTAAAGTTTTCAAGATACATTACATCACCAAGAGTTGTTACGTAGCAGGAACCGCTTTCTGTATCTCCCAGCATTGAAATTGTCAGATCAAGCCTGTTACCTGTTAATGACCAGGTTAAAGTTCCTGTGAAGAAAAGAGCTGTTACTGTACCTGTGCCATCAGCGTTGAAGGTGTATGTTATTGTGTAATCAAAATCACCCACATATCCGAAAATGTACGATGTTCCTTCCATTTTCTGAGATGTCCATGTGCCTACAATTGAGTTACCGCCCTTTGTTGCTGTATAGGTATTTCCGTCAACAACTATCTTTACTTCACCGTTTTCGGTAAATACTCTTTCAGGAACAGGTAAGTCATCGTTATTCTTTGGCTTTTCTGTTTCTGCTTTTTTGTTTTCTGTATTTGTTTCATTTTTGTTCTCGGTTATTTCTTCTCCGTTTGAAGTTGTTGCTTCAGCTTCTGTGTTAGGGTAGGTGTTTTCGAAGAAGAACTTAACAGGTGGCTTTTTATTGATGTGAAGATTTTCGGCTGTTATTGTTTCTGTTTCACTTTCGCTTAATGTGTTTCCGGGGTTGCCATCAGTAATTCCGGGAGTAATGTGAATTTCAGTCTCTGAGTATTCTGCAGACGGGGGAAAGGGAAGCTCTTTTACATAAGAAGTAAAAAATTCTAAATGAATTTCATAAGCTTTATCATCAATAGTATATATATGGGTTCCTTTCAGTTCCTCAGAAATAACAAACTTTTCTCTTGTAAAGATAACGGTGTATACTTCATTTTCATATTCGGTATTAACTATGAGTCTGTTATCCTTTACTTCGTACTTACCGCTCAGACAGTATTCTGTGCAGTCTACAGTGAATATATTGCCTTCTGTGGTGAATTTTGCTTCAACAGCCTTTGCAAGATATGCACAAGTACCGGTTCCGTCTTCCAGAATATTCAGATAAGGTATGTTGTCAGGTCCATACCATACTCCGGTTACAGCTGGGTCGATTTTCGATTCGGTTTTTCCTCCACCTGCACCGGACCCGCAGGCTGCAATTGAGAAAATAAGTAAAAGGGTAAGTAAAACTGATAATAATCTTTTCATAGAATAACCTCCTGAAGATGTTGATAATCTCTACAACTTTATACTAATCAACAATTATTGTGTTGTCAATGGGAAGAATTGAAAACTACCTATTCAATAACAAAACTGTAAATTATGTAACAGCCTATTTTCTTGTTTTTATATATCTTTCGTGTTATAATATAATTACTATAATTATAAGTGTATCAATCAGCATATCAACAGGAGATGAGTATATGTCATTATGTATAGGCTGTATGCACGAAATCGGCAATGAAGTAATTTGTCCTGATTGCGGTTTCGACAATACCCGTACACAAACAGCACCTTATTTACCTTATGGAGCTGTTCTTAATAAAAGATATGTTATTGGCAGAAATATTGAGACGAATGGTGAGAGTGCTCTTTATATCGGTTATGACCGTGAGACTTCATCCGTTGTTTTAGTGAGAGAGTTTCTTCCTGCGGGGTATTTCAATCGTCCTGAAGGTTCTGTTAAAATTTTAATCGATTCTTCCAGGCAGGATACTTTCAATCGGCTTATGTCTGATTTTGAGCAATTTTTCGGTTTCCTTACAACACTCAGGGATATGTCCGCTATGAACGAAATTACTGATATCTTCCACGCTAATAACACCTGTTATGTTGTAGAGGTTTACGAGGAAATAATTTCTTTTGAAGAATATATCAGCCGTAATAACGGCCATCTTGAGTGGGAGGTTGCCCGTCCTCTCTTTATGCCTGTTATTTCACTCTTAGAAGCTCTTCATAAGAACGGATATGGTCACTATGCCATTTCTCCCTCTAACCTGTACATCACAACCTCAGGCAAAGCTTTGCTCTTAGGCTTTGCAACTATCAATGAACGCAGACGTGGAACACCTCTCAAATCACAGTTGTTTACAGGTTGCGCCGCTCCTGAACAGTATGAGAATTCATTCCCCATAGATAACATTACCGATATTTACGGCTTCACAGCAACACTTTTCTATGCTCTCACAGGTGCCTTACCTGCAAGCGCTAAAGAGAGAATTTCCGATGGTGCACTTCTTATGAGCACCAGTACTGTTAAGCGTCTGCCTCCTCATGTTGTTTCTGCTCTTGCAAACGGCTTACAGGTTAAGCGTGAAGACAGAATTATAGATTTTGGTGACCTTCGTTCTCAGCTTTCTGTTGCACCTACAGTTAAGGCTATTCAGGAGGAAATCAGCCGTACTGCCAGCATGGCAAGAACCGAGAAAAGAAAAAAGAAAAATTTCGGTATGTCTCCTATATCTGTTGGCATCATCGTAACTGTTGTTGCTTCTTTGATTTTTTTGTGGATCGGTATTATGATTATTAATAATAGTATTGAGACCACCCCTCCTGAGCAGATCCCCTCAAATACTGTTATACCCTCTCAGGAAGCAACAGTTTCCAACGAGGACTGGACAGGTGAAACCCTTCAGAATTATGTTGGCAAGGATTTTGAAAAAGTCCGTGCCGAACTTTCAGCAAAGGGGATTATGGCATACAAAGATGCATATTCAGGCGAAAACGACGGCTACTCTGATATGTTCGATGCCGGTGTGATTATGTCTCAGAACTTTCCTGAGGGTACACCCCTTGATGTGGATAATGGCTTCTTTGTTACTTTTAAGGTAAGCCGTGGTCCCAAGGCAGCAACTCTTCCTAATATTGAGAACACATCTCTTGCTTCTGCTGTTGCTAAACTTACAGAGCGTGGATTTGTTGTTTATCAGGATGCAAATGTTACTCATAGCGATAAGATTGCAGAGGGTAAAGTAATCGGCTACAGTAAGTATGATGCAGGTGATATGGTATCTCTCGATACTCCCATATACCTTATTGTCAGTGCAGGACCTGAAAAAACAAACTGATTTATTAACAACATAAAAGCACTTTTGGACTAGTGTTCAAAAGTGCTTTTGTATAAATTTTAATTATTACATTTTGCTTGTCTTTGTTTTGATTTTGCTTTCTGTGTGCTGAATCAGATTAAATAGTGAACTTGACTCTTTGGGGTATTCCTGAGATAATATTTCAGATGAATAGTCTGTAATTTTCAGATTCTTTGCAAAGTCATTATCACAGTTTTCATCTGTTGCATATTCAAACTTGGTTGCAAATCTTGTCATATATGAATCACAGTATCCATTATACAACTTTTTCTTAACGGAAAACATGGTTTGTTCATTCTTTGGATTAGCAGAGTATAAAGAGCGAAAAACCTTGTATACACCAAGCATAAGATAATTTGATACATCTGCGGTCAGTTGTTTGTTATTGTTTTTCATTAACATATCAAATATTACAGAAAGTGTGTTGCACAGGATTTTTTTGTTCAGCATGGGTACAAGTGATGCGCCCTTCAATTTATCCTGTACACTATCGTCAACATCCGGAATATCATCAAAATTCAGGGTTGCACCTGATCTTTCAGGTGTTCTGCCAAGCAGAAAATCACATGATACATTGTAAAACTCAGCGACTCTGATTACAAAATCAAGACTACATTCACGTATTCCTTTTTCATAATGAGAGAGTAAAGCCTGAGAAATTCCCAGTTCTTCAGCAACTTGTTTTTGACTCAGCTTCTTTTCTTTTCTCAGAAGCGTTATAATTCTCGGAAAATCTCTGTTCATACCATCTGCCGCCTTTCTATACAAACAGTATAATACACTCTTTACAAATTGTAAAGAAGAATTGGAGGATACATTCATGAAATCTTATTACATTCATTTTATCAGACATGGTGCTATCGAAGAAACCAACAAAGGCGCGTATATTGGAGTTACAGACCCTGAACTTTCAGAAGAGGGCGTTGCAACTCTGAAGAGCCTTGATAATACCCATAAATATCCTTATGCTCCTGTTATTTTCACAAGTCCTCTTAAGCGTTGTACCCAGACTTGTGAGGTGCTTTATCCTCATATAACCCCCATTGTTATTGAAGAACTCACAGAGATGAACTTTGGCAAATGGGAGGGTAAAACAGCAGATGACCTTAGAGGTGATCCCCTTTTTGAGAGTTGGCTTGCAGGTGATGAGGGTGCAACACCTCCCGGTGGTGAGAGCAATGATGATTTTACAAGACGTATCTGCCTTGTATTTCAGAATATAGTTGATGGCCTTATCAAAACAGGAAATACCGATTGCGCTATTGTTACACACGGCGGTATTATTATGACGCTTCTGGCTATCTACGGTATACCTCAGGCTAAGCCTTTTGACTGGGCTTGTGATAATGGTTTCGGATTTTCTATGAGAGTAACTCCCATGCTTTGGCAAAGAGATAGGGTTGCTGAGGTTTACAAGTTAATTCCCGAGAAAAAAGAGGATGACTGATATGAAACTTTCATACGACCTGCATACTCACATTCTTCCCGGAATAGATGATGGCGCAAAAACTCCCGAAGAAGCGTTGATTCTGATAGATAGTTTGCGTAATCAGGGCATAACTCACATTTGCCTTACTCCTCATTTTTACACTCATAAAGAAGATATAGTGGATTTTCTTGTTCGTAGGGAAGAGGCTAAAAGGCAATTTCTAAGCCTTGTTCCGGATGATGTACAGGTAAAAGTCGGTGCTGAGGTCTATGTTACAAAATATCTTTTTACGGAAGAAAGAGATCTCAAAGCTTTATGTATAGAAGATACGAATTATATGATAACAGAGTTTTCATATGATTCAACATTCTCTGATAATACCATGAGAATGATCACTTATCTCAGAGACAGGGGAATATTCCCTATTATACCTCATGTAGAAAGATATCCTCATCTAATGAAGCATAAAGACAAGCTCCTTGAACTTATATATGGGGGAGTTTTGATTCAGTCAAATGCTGTATCTTTTACCAAGTTTTCTTCAAAGCGTAAACTACTCAGAATGGTAAGAGATGGATATATTCAACTGCTTTCAAGTGATACTCATTCTATGACCAGAAACACACCTGTTGCAATGACAGAGGCTATTAAGTTTATTTCTGACAAATGTGGAGTAGAATCTGTTAATTCATTAATTATGAATGCAGAAAAAGTGTTCTATGGTAAATAAATCATAACGTCGGCTTATGTCGGCGTTATTTTTTGTGTATTGCAAATAACGACTGAAATGAAAGAAATGATAGGTAATTTTTAAACTTTTCTTGCGAATTTGCAAAAATCAAAATAAAATCCTGCAAAAATCATTGAACTTTACATTCTTATGTGTTAAAATAAATTCTAGTTTTATATGTGAGGTGATAATATGGAAACTCATCTTCTGGTCAGAATAGATTCAAAAATGTCCTCTCTTTCCAAGGGACATAAACTTATCGCAGAATTCATTGAGCAGCATTATGACCAGGCAGCTTTTCTCACAGCCTCCAGACTGGGTGAGATTGTAGGTGTCAGCGAGAGTACCGTTGTTCGTTTTGCGACTGAACTTGGTTATACAGGTTATCCTCAGCTTCAGAAGGCTATGCAGGAAATGATTAAGGATAAATTGACATCTGTTCAGCGTATTGAGGTTACAGCAGCTAAAATTGGCGATGGAGATGTTCTTGACTGCGTTCTTAACCAGGATATTCAGAAAATCCGCAGAACTCTGGAAGAAACATCCCGAGAAGATTTTGACCGTGCTGTTGAGGCAATCACAAGTGCTGATAAAATCTACATTTTCGGTACTCGTTCTGCAAGTTCTCTTGCAGGATTTCTTGGCTATTATCTCGACCTTATTCTGGGTAACGTTCATATCGTTACAACTGCCAGCCGTTCAGGTATGTACGAGGCTCTGCTTCGTATTTCTGATAAAGATGCAATCATTGGTATCAGTTTCCCCAGATATTCCAAAACCGCCGCAAGTGCTATGGATTTTGCATCCCAGCGTGGAGCTTCTACTATTGCAATTACAGACAGCATGATGTCACCCCTTGCAGAGAGTGCAGAATCTGTCCTTATTGCCCGTAGCGATATGGCATCTGTTGTTGATTCTCTTGTTGCTCCTCTGTCACTTATCAACGCTTTGATTGTTGCAACCGTTATCAAGAATAAAGATGATGTTAAAGAAACATTTGCTACTCTTGAAACTGTATGGTATGAGCAGGGTGTATATACAAGTACACACAATAACCATAAGAATTAATTATGAGCAGGATTGTTATTATCGGCGGCGGTGCCGCAGGACTTATGGCTGCAGGAATTGCCGCAGAGTATGGTGCTGATGTTACTGTTTTTGAGAAGAACAAACGCATCGGCAGAAAACTATGTATTACAGGCAAAGGCAGATGTAATATCACTAATAATTGTACACAGAATGTTTTTATTGAGAATGTGAATTCCAATCCTCGGTTTATGTACAGTGCAATCAGTAACTTTGATTGTGAAGATACTATGACATTCTTTGAGGAACAGGGTGTGCCTCTCAAAACCGAAAGAGGTAACAGAGTGTTCCCTGTATCTGATAAAGCGACAGATGTTGTATCTGCTCTTGAAAGATATGCCCTCAGAAGCGGCGCTGTTATTGTACATTCTAATTCTGTGAAGAAACTTATTATCGAGAACAACGCAGTATGTGGTGTAGTTGACAGCACAGGCAGGGAGCATCGGTCAGATGCAGTTATCGTTGCAACCGGAGGCTCCTCATATCCTCTCACAGGTTCTACAGGTGATGGCTTCAAATTTGCCCGGCAGGCAGGACATACAATCATCACTCCCGAAGCATCTCTGATTCCCTTGTGTTGTGAAAACGAAGATTTGCGTGATTGCAAGGATATGCAAGGTCTTTCCCTGCGTAATGTGGGTGTTAAGCTTCTTAAGAATAACAAAGAGGTTTACTCTGACTTTGGTGAACTTCTCTTTACTCATTTCGGACTTTCGGGACCTACTATCCTCAGTAGCAGTGCCCATATAAGAAATGTGAAAAATAAGGAGCACACAATATCAATTGACCTTAAACCGGCACTTGATTATGATAAACTTGATGCTCGTATTCTTCGTGATTTTGATAAATATAAAAACAGAGAGTTTTCAAATTCCCTTTCCGATTTATTGCCTTCTTCAATGATACCTGTTGTTATCAGACGCACAGGCATTGAACCTTCAACTCGTTGCAACAGTATCACAAAGGAGCAAAGGCATACCCTTATCAATGTGATAAAAGACTTCAGACTTAGGATTTCTGATGTGAGACCTATTGATGAAGCTATCATCACAAGAGGCGGTGTGAAAACCTCAGAAATTGACCCGGCAACAATGCAGAGTAAACTGTGTGGCGGTCTATATTTTTGTGGTGAAGTTATTGATGTTGACGCCTACACAGGAGGCTTCAATCTTCAGATTGCATTTTCAACCGGCAGACTTGCCGGTATGTGGGCAGTTTATAATTCTTGATACTGCCAATATAAATTTAATTACGACAGGAGTTATTAATTATGTCTATTGCTATTGCTATTGACGGACCTGCAGGTGCAGGCAAATCCACTATTGCTAAGGCAGCTGCCAAGCACCTTGGTTTTATCTATGTTGACACAGGTGCAATGTATCGCGCAATCGGTCTTTACACAATCCGCAAGGGTGTAGATCCCAAAGATACAGAAAAAGTTGTGGAACTTCTCTCTGAAATAGAAGTTTCTCTTGCAAGAGATGAGAACAAGAATCAGCTTGTAATTCTCAATGGTGAGGATGTATCCGGACTTATCCGTACAGAGCAGGTATCTATGGCAGCATCAAGAGTTTCTGCTATTCCTGAGGTTCGCGCATTTCTGCTTAACCTTCAGCGTGATATGGCTAAGGCTAACGATGTTATTATGGATGGCAGAGATATCGGTACAGTTGTTCTTCCTGATGCAAAGGTAAAAATTTTTCTTACTGCATCTGCTGAGATCAGAGCACGCAGAAGATACGATGAACTTATTGCAAAGGGCGAAGAGGCTGTTTACGAAGATGTTCTTGCTGATGTTATCGAGCGTGACAATAACGATATGAACAGACCTATTGCACCTCTCAAACCTGCTGAGGACAGCGTTATCGTTGATACCTCAGAACTCAACCTTGAGGAATCTATTGCACTTCTCATTAAGACAATCGAGGAGAACAGCAAGTGAAAAAAGATAAATATAACAGAAAATTCTATACTTTAATGAAACACCTTGTAGGTGTGATTTTATGGCCCGTATATAGATTTAAGTACACAAATGCAAAAAAAATTCCCAAAGAAGGAAGATATATTTTTGCAGGTAACCATATATCCGCAACCGATGCTATCCTTGTCGGTGTTGGTCAGAAAAGACCAATCAGATTTATGGCAAAGATAGAATTGTTTAATAATCCCTTTGTCGGTTGGCTTCTTACTAAACTGGGAGCTTTTCCTGTTAATCGTGGTAAAGGTGACTGGGATTCCATCAATTTTGCCAAGGAAATTATAGATAGCGGTGAATCACTTGGTATTTTTATCGAGGGAACACGCTCCAAGACAGGTGAACTTCTACGCCCCAAAAGTGGCGCAGTTATGATTGCTCATCAGATGGATTGCAAAATTGTTCCTGTTTCAATTACATACAGAACAAAAAAATTGCATCTTTTTTCCCGCAGATATATTTCATTTGGCGAACCTGTATCTGTAGAGGAGTTGGGTATTACAAGCGGAGGTCCCCGTGAATACAGGGAGGCGTCCCGTCAGCTTATGGAAAAAATCCGTGTAATGTGGGAGAAAGATAAATATGGAAATTAAACTTGCTAAAACTGCAGGATTCTGCTTTGGTGTAAACCGTGCAGTCAAAATGGTTTATTCTCTCCTTGATGAGGGCAAGAAGGTTGCTACTCTCGGACCTATCATTCACAACACAGAAATGGTTAATGAACTTAAAAGCAGGGGAGTTGTAACAGTATCCGAACCCTCCGATACACCTGAAGGGTCAACTCTTGTTGTTCGTTCCCATGGTGTAGCCCGTAGTGTTATGGATGAAATTGAATCTTTAGGAATCGATTGTTGTGATGCAACCTGCCCTTTTGTTTCCAAGATTCATTCCATCGTTTCTTCTGCTGATGAGCAGAAGAATAAGTCTGTTTTTATTGCAGGTGACAGCGCTCATCCTGAGGTGCAAGGTATAATGGGTAATGCAACTATACCTTGCTATACATACAAAAACGAAGAAGATTTACTGGGTTTGTTTTCAAATATTCCTGCGGAGAATTATAATTCCGCTGTTTTCGTTGCTCAGACTACTTTTAACGAAAAAGAATGGAAAAAATGTTGTAAAACTATAAAAAAAGTCTGTACAAATCCAGAAATATTTGCTACAATATGTAGTGCTACGCATAGTCGACAGGCGGAAGCCGAAAA
>SVPX01000050.1 GCA_015065665.1 Oscillospiraceae bacterium
CTTCATCTCGTCGATGAGCTGCTCGAAGTACTTCTTACCAACTTCCATAACAACGTCGGAGTACATCTGGATGAATCTTCTGTAGCAGTCCCAAGCCCAACGTGCGTTGCCGGACTTCTCTGCCATAACGTTAACAACATCCTCGTTAAGACCGAGGTTGAGGATTGTATCCATCATACCGGGCATGGATGCTCTAGCACCGGAGCGAACGGAAACGAGGAGGGGGTTCTCGAGGTCACCGAACTTCTTGCCTGTGATCTCTTCCATCTTTACGATGTACTCCATGATCTGTGCCTGGATGTCATCGTTGATCTTGCGACCATCCTCATAGTACTGTGTGCAAGCCTCTGTGGTTACTGTGAAACCCTGGGGAACGGGCAGACCGAGAGATGTCATCTCTGCAAGGTTTGCGCCCTTACCGCCGAGAAGCTCACGCATGGATGCGTTACCCTCTTTGAAGAGGTAAACAAACTTGTGGCTCATTGAAAAAACCTCCTAAAATTGTGTGTAATATGCGAAAGCAGGACTTTCCTGCTTTGCTTTTGATGCCCTGAATCTGAAAACAGACTCATGCCTAATAGGTATTATAACAAATCTTAATAAAAATTACCATATTTTTTTCAATTTATTTTGTAATAAAATGTTACCAATATTCGCCGGTTCAAATTTACAATTTGTTAAGTTGTTACAAAGATGATATATTTTGCCGAATAGACTTGAAAAATCAGCGATTTATGAGATAATAAATATAACTGTTAATGTGATTACATTAAATAGGTTTACGAAAGTTGGTATACTATGAAGAAATGTGCGGTTATTCTTGCAGGTGGCGAAGGTAAGCGTATGGGTAGCGAGATGCCCAAGACTCTTTGTGAGGTTTTAGGTAAGCCTATGCTCAGATGGGTTATCGATGCTGTTAAGGAAGCAGGTATTGATGATATCTGTATAGTCAAGGGCTATCGTGCAGAGTATATTGATGAGTATGTAAAGACTCTGCCCTTTGAAGTAGAAACTGTTCTTCAGGCAGAAAGACTGGGTACAGGTCACGCAGTTATGATGGCAAGGGATTTCCTTGAATCCCGCGGCGGCTCTGTTGTTATTCTGGGTGGTGATGCTCCTTTTGTGGATGCTGACACTATCCGCGATTCACTTAGTCAGCATCAGGGGGAGGAATCCTGTGCAACAGTTATCAGCGCATCTGTTCCTGATTCCACAGGTTACGGCAGAATTGTGAGAAATGACGACGGCTCTCTGAGGGCTATTGTCGAGCATAAGGATGCATCAGAGGAAATCAGACAGATTAAAGAAATCAACTCCGGTGCATACTGGTTTGATACAGAGGCTCTGCTGTCTGTACTTGACTCAATCACAGCAGACAACAATGCAAAAGAATACTACCTGCCTGATGCACTCAAACTCATTATTGCACAGGGCAGAAAAGCCGGTGCGTTTGTAGCCGACAGTGCGGATGTTGCTCTGGGCGCAAATGACCCCCAGCAGCTTCAGGAACTTAACGAAATTGCTCTTAAGAAAGGCTATAAACCTGCAGAGTGATTTCACACATTTACATTGTAAGTTAATTAATTTTACATATTTTCAAAATCCAATTAACTAATCCAAGAAAAGGGGAATTGAAAAATGAATTTTCACGGAAAAGACATCAAAATCTTCGCGGGTAACTCTAACCCCACAGTAGCACAGGGCATTGCAGGTTGCCTTGGTCTGCCTCTGGGCAAATCAAGCTGCAACAAGTTCTCTGACGGTGAGATTGCAGTATCTCTTCACGAGTCTGTTCGTGGTAGCGAGTGCTTCATCGTTCAGTCTACATGCACACCTGTAAACGACAATCTGATGGAAATGCTCATTATGATTGACGCTATGAAGAGAGCTTCTGCTGCTCGTATCACTGCTGTTATTCCTTACTTCGGTTATGCTCGTCAGGACCGTAAGGCAAAGGCAAGAGATCCGATTTCAGCTAAACTTTGTGCTGACCTTATCACAGCAGCAGGTGCAGACAGAGTCCTCACAATGGACCTTCACGCAAATCAGATTCAGGGCTTTTTCAATATCCCTGTTGACCATCTTGTTGGCGCACCTATGCTTGCTAACCACATGAAGAAAAAGATTGGCAAGAATACCGATGATTATGTAGTTGTTTCTCCTGACCTTGGTTCTGTTACAAGAGCAAGAAACTTTGCCGCTAAACTCGGTTGCCCCATTGCTATCATCGACAAGAGAAGACCTAAGGCTAATGTATCTGAGGTTATGAACATCATCGGTGACGTAGCAGGTAAGAAGGCAATCCTTCTTGACGATATGATTGATACAGCAGGTACACTCTGCAACGCTGCAAAGGCTATTGTTGATGCAGGCAGCACAGAGGTTATTGCTTGTGCAACTCACGCTGTTCTCTCCGGTCCCGCTATCGAGAGAATCGACCAGAGTGTTATCAAGGAGCTTGTTCTTCTTGATACTGTTCCGATTCCTGAGGATAAGATGCTTGATAAGTTCACTATCCTTCCCGTTGCACCTGTTTTTGCAGATGCTATCGAGAGAATCTATGCAGACAAGCCTGTTTCTACAATCGGTCAGTAATCGGCAGGTTTCATAAAAAGGCTAAGTTAACAGGGGGCGGCTCTTGCCGTTCCCTGTGTTTTGCGTTTATCCGTATTTTTTGTCCCCTTTTTACGTATTGATTAATATCTGTTTTATTGGAGTATTATTATGTTATTTAAGTCAAAAGACAAATCCGGTTCATCTATCGATTATATTATTGTTGGTCTGGGTAACCCTGGCAGACAGTATGAGGGTACCCGTCATAACTGCGGTTTTGAGGCTGTGGACAGACTGGCAGAAAAATATAACTGTGATATGAAGAAAATCCGCTTTAAATCCCTGACAGGTGAGTGTCGTATAAATGGTGCAAAGTGCCTTCTTGTAAAGCCCTCAACCTATATGAATCTTTCAGGTGAGGCTGTGGTACAGGCTATGAATTTTTACAAAGCAGTACCTTCTCAGGTTATTATCATTTTTGACGATATCTCTCTTGATGTGGGTAGAATGAGAATAAGAATGAAAGGGTCTGACGGCGGTCACAACGGTATGAAGAATATTATCTACCTCACAGGTGATGATAACTTCCCCCGTATCAAACTGGGTGTGGGCAAAAAACCTCACCCCGACTATGACCTTAAAGACTGGGTGCTTGGCAGGTTTTCTTCAAATGATGCAAAAACTATGTCAGGTATCTATGATAATGCGGTAGAAGCAGTTGAACTTATGGTGCAGGATAAAGCATCTGATGCAATGCAGAAGTTCAACTGATAACAAGGGTTTTATGAATCCTTTATATAAACCCTTGTCCATTTGATTTTTTGGAGGATATATGAGGTTTATTTATAATATTCTCAGCAATATGCCCGAGTATAAAAAACTGAAGGATGCCTGTAAATGGGGCAAGTCCACAGCTGTGTCGGGGCTGAGTAATATTCACAAAGCAAATATGATTTATTCGCTCTGCATTGATAAGAAAAGCAGGGCTTTTTGTGTTGCCGATAATGAGCAGTCTGCTGCCACATTGTGCGAGGATTTGTGCAATATGGGACTTAAAGCCTGTGTGTACCCTTACAGAGAGTTTACATTCAGAGATATTGCAGGTAAAAGCCGAGAGTACGAGCATCAGAGAATGTCTGTGCTTCTTAAAATTCTTTCGGGCGATTGCGATTGTGTTATTGCTTGTGTTGATGCGGCGGCTCAGTATACTATTCCACCTGCATCCCTTGCAGATGCAACGCTATATCTGAGAGCAGGGGAAGAGGTTGCCCTTGAAAAATGCGTCAGCGCCCTGAGCCTTTTAGGCTACGAAAGATGCGACCAGATTGAGGGTGTAGGTCAGTTTTCTGTGCGAGGCGGTATCCTTGATTTCTATTCTCCCGACAGCGAAGCACCTGTCAGAGCGGAATTCTGGGGCGATGAAATCGACTCTCTCAACTATTTTGATTTAGAGACTCAGCGCAGAACCGAGCCCGTGGATGAAATTACCCTTGCACCTTCTTCCGAGGTGTTTATATCCGACAGAGAGGACCTGGCAACTCAGATTGAGAAGAAGGCAGGCCATCTGAGAAGTGAAAAATCCATAAAAGCAAAAGAGATACTGCGTAATGAAGCAGACAGCATCAGAAAAGGTCTGCATCTTGCAAACCTTGATAAATACATCACTCTTATTTATGGTGAGAGTGCAACTCTCTTTGACTATATCGATGAGAGTTTTATCTGTTTTATGTGTGAAGAATCCGCAGTAAGAGAGAGAATGACTCACATAGAATTCCACTTCAAAGAGGATGTTATGTCCTTTATTGAAGAGGGTGTGTTGTGCAGAGGTCTTGATAAGTACTCTATTGATTATAAAGAAGTCTGCAATGAACTTGAAATCCGCGGTGTATGTTACCTTGATAACTTTACACAGGGCAGTCACACTCTGCCTCTTTCGGAGTTTGTTTCAGTAAGCGGAAAGACTCTCCCTTTCCTTGCAGGTACTGTGGCTGAAATGTGTGAGGAACTTGACCCTATTGAAAAGGACAAGAGCATTATTGTTATTCTTGCAGGAACCGAGAAAGGTGCAGAGAATCTGACAGAAGCACTTATTGACAGAGGCTACAAGGCTTGTCTTGCAAACTATGAGCAGTGCCTTGAGTATGGCAACATATATGTGATGAGCGGTACTCTCTCATCGGGCTTTGAATACACAAGAGAGAATATTTTTATTTATGCACAGGGCAAACGCTCAGGTGTAAAAGAAAAGAAAAAACGCAAACTCCCCAAAAACGGACAGGAGATTTATAGTTTGTCTGACCTTAGTATCGGTGACTATGTGGTACACAATGTACATGGTATCGGTATTTTTGAGGGTGTTACAAAGATTGATACCCATGGTATTGTCAAGGACTATATTAAAATCAGCTATGCCAAAAAGGATGCTTTGTATGTACCTGTAACTCAGCTTGACCTGGTTGCAAAGTATATCGGTCCCAAGGAGAATTCTGCAGTTAAGCTCAGCCGTCTTGGCGGTACAGAGTGGCAGAAGGCAAAGAGCCGGGTCAAGTCAGCCGTCAAGGATATGGCAAAGGAGCTTATTGCTCTATACAGTGCCAGAATGAACGCTCCCGGATATGCTTTTTCTCCTGATGGAGAGTGGCAGAGGGATTTTGAAGCAAAGTTTGAGTACGATGAGACCGATGACCAGCACCGCTCAGCGCAGGAGATTAAAGACGATATGGAGCGCACTGCTCCTATGGACAGACTCCTTTGCGGTGATGTAGGATTCGGCAAAACCGAGGTGGCACTGAGAGCCGCTTTCAAGTGTGTTACCGATTCCAAGCAGTGTGCGCTTCTGTGTCCCACAACTATCCTTGCCTGGCAGCATTATCAGACAGTACTGAAACGATTCGAGGGTTATCCCATAAGAGTTGAACTTCTTTCCCGATTCCGTAAACCCAAGCAACAGGCAGAGATTCTCAAAGCCCTTGAGCGCGGCGAACTGGATATGGTGGTGGGAACACACCGCCTTGTTCAGAAGGATGTGAAGTTCCGTGACCTGGGACTTGTTATTATTGACGAGGAACAGCGTTTTGGTGTTGCTCATAAAGAAAAATTCAAAGAAATGTGCAAGAATGTGGATGTGTTGACTTTGTCTGCTACACCTATTCCGAGAACTCTCAATATGGCTCTCAGCGGAATCAGAGATTTGTCGGTGCTGGAAGAAGCACCCACAAACCGCTATCCTGTACAGACCTATGTGCTTGAGTATGACGGTGCTGTTATTCACGAAGCTATCCGCAAGGAACTGCGCCGCGGAGGACAGGTTTTCTATCTTCACAATAAAGTTGAGGATATTACCGCAAAAGCCGCCTATCTCCAGCAGATTATCCCCGAGGCGAATGTAGGGGTAGGTCACGGCAAAATGTCAGAACAGGAGCTTTCTGCTGTGTGGCGTGATATGCTGGAACAGAAGATAAATGTTCTTGTATGCACAACAATCATTGAGACAGGAGTAGACCTGCCCAATGCAAATACACTTATCATCGAGGATGCTCACAAATTCGGACTTTCTCAGCTTCATCAGATACGAGGCAGAGTAGGCAGAAGCACCCGCCGTGCCTGGGCGTATCTTACATTCCCAAGGGGTGCGGCATTAAGTGATATTTCTCAGAAGCGTCTTAATGCTATCCGGGAGTTTACCGAGTTCGGTTCGGGTATGAAGATTGCAATGCGAGACCTGGAACTCCGTGGTGCAGGTTCTGTGCTTGGTGCAAGTCAGCACGGACATATGGAGGATGTTGGTTACGATATGTATCTGAAAATCCTCGACACCGCAGTTAAAGAGGAACTTGGAGAAATCCCCGAAAATTCCGAGGAGAAGGATTGCCTTGTGGATATTGCCATTGTTGCCCATATCCCCGAGACTTATATCAGCGGTCTTACTCAGCGTCTTGATGTTTATAAACTCATTGCCGATGTGCGCACTGAGGAGGATGCATCTGATGTAATCGATGAACTTATTGACAGATTCGGAGAGATACCCAGGTCTGTTATGGGACTTATTGATGTTGCCCTTATCAGAAACCGCGCTGCATCTATGGGCATCTATGAGATTAAGCAGAACGATACAACTCTGCTTCTTTATACAGATGACATACAGAATCCCCAGCTTGTTTCTATGATTCAGAGAAGTCGCGGCAGAGCCTTGCTCTCTGCAAGTAAGAAGCCCTATGTTGCACTGAGAAATGTTAAAAAGGGTGAGCCTCTTGATGCTCTCAAGGAGTTCTTTGGCTGAAAAAATACAGATAACACTGTGTAGTTTGGTGAAAGTTCTGTTAATTTTACGATAAATGTTGAAATTTTGTGATTTATTGTGTATAATAATAGGAACGTTTTGATTATTTGAAAAGGACGGTTTTTTGCTATGAAAAACATTAAAAAAATCACAGCATTATTTCTGGCTGTACTTATGGTTGTAAGCCTTTGTGCTTGTGCCTCTATGCCTAAATCCAATAAGGCAGAGTGGGGATACAAGACAAGCACAGAAGAATATCCTATCGGTGTATATATCTACTCACTTTTCTCTGCTTACAATCAGGCATATTCCGTAATCTCTCAGGCTCAGGGCGATAAGTTTGATGCTGAGGCTTCTATCCTTGATATCTCCAGTACTTTTGATGAGGCAGACGGTGAGATGGTTTGCCGTGATTGGGTACTGAAAGAAGCCGATTACATCACAAAGAACCTGATTGCTCTTGATGAGGAAATCGCAAAGAACAACATTCAGCTTGATGCTGAGGTTGTTGAGAGTGCATACGAGCAGGCTCGTAAGGACTGGAACCTTGGTTCTTACTACGAGGAGTATGTAGCATACGGATATGCAGCAACTCCTTACAAGGGTATGCTTGAACCCTTCGGTGTTTCCTTTGACAGTTTCTATCAGTCTTCTTACCTTGCTAGTGTAAAGCAGAACGCTATCTTTGACTTCTACTATGGAAAAGGAGGCGAGAAGGCAGTTGCTGATTCTGAGATGAAGGATTACTTTGAGGATAACTACACAAGCTATTCCTACTTCTCTGTAAACCTTTACGAGTCCACAACAGATGCTACAACAGGTCAGACTGTAAACAAGGCACTCTCTGCAGAGGATCAGAAACAGGCAAAAGAGGACCTTGGTCTTTACGTAAAGATGATTGCTCAGGGTACATCCTTTGAGGATATCTCCAAGATTCACACAGCAGCCGCAAAACTTTCTGCAAATCCTGCTGTAAGCAACATCGAAAACCTTGAGTACACAGCTCTTGGTACAGAGGTTGCAGATGCTCTTAAGGGTATGAAGGATAAAGAGGCAAAGGTAATCTATGTTGGTCAGGAAGACTCAACTGTAGCATACTTCCTCTACAAAAAGCCCATTACCCAGGAGACAAAGCAGTATGTATCCACAGATGCTAACTACGACAGCCTCCTGCAGGAGATGAAGAGTGAGGAGTTCCTCGAATACATTGACAGCCTTACAGGTACTGTAGATTGCACAATCAATCAGCCTGTTATCGATAAGTTCAATCCCTCTATCTTTGAGGCAGACCTTAAGAAATAATCCGTACTTTTCTTTATTTGTTCAATAGATTACTGTAAATCTCAAGGAGGTTTTATAGTGAAAAAATTAAGTTTTTTACTCTCAGTGCTTCTTGTGCTGATGATTTCCGTATTCGGCTTGGTAACAGTTTTTGCAGAAACTCAGCCTGCAACAAATCCTGTTGTAATTGATCCTGTAGTTACAAATCCTGTGGAGCCTGAGCCTTCAAACCCTGCAACATCACCTGATCCTGTAGTTACAAATCCCTCAGAGGGTGAAATTCCCACAGAGGTTACAGAGCCCTACACAGAGCAGACAGAACCTGAGACAGAGTTTGTCCGTCCCACAGAATATGATGAGGATGCACAGCCCAACACATACTCCGATTATGTAAGCCCTGCTCCTATCTACACACCTTCTGACCAGGATTTTGAGAAGAAAGACTGGGAAGAAATCAAGATTGAAATCAAGGATGACAAGGGTACAAACAAAGGTAATGTGGGCAGTTTTGTTGATATCAAAACCAACAATAATAAAGGTGACGAGAAGTCTCCTTTGCTCCTTGTTCTCTGTATTGTTTTCTGGTGTCTTGCACTTTCCTGTGTGACTTTTGTGCTTGTTTATAAACCTAAGGTTTCTGCTGTTTCAACTTCAAAGGCAGAACCTGCAAAGCCTCGTACAAAAAGAACAGAGCCTAAGGTGAGTGACGATTACAACGACGGCTTCTGATAAAAAACTACATCTTAATTTTGCTGACTCCGTTTAGTGCGGAGTCAGTTTTTTATATCACTTTTTCATTAATATTATTCTGTTTTATATATTTTATTTTTGTAAAAGGTTGTCAAACACTTATTACTTGTGGTATAATATCTATGAATTTGCGTATTTTTATAAGTAAAGACTTGAGTTTTTTAAGGAGTTATTTATTATGAAACGAATTCTTGCGATGATTCTTCTTGTGATACTTATCCTTGTGCCTGTGGCAACTTTTGCGGCATTTGCAGGTGGTAACACAGCAGAAGATGATTACGGAGTGTCTATGTGTGCAGATGAGTATGTTCCCAGACTCACAGCTCCGTCCAAATCCAACAAGTACTATTACAGCAACCTGAATACACTTTATGCCGCAGGCTACGGTATGCCCAACTGCACAGCTTATGCATGGGGCAGAGCATACGAGATTCTGGGTACAGCACCCAAACTTTCCCTCAATAATGCTCATTATTGGTACGGCTATAATAAAGACAATGGTTACTATCCTTACGGACAGACTCCCAAACTTGGCGCTATTGCCTGTTGGGATAATCCTTCCGGCGGTCATGTTGCAGTTGTTGAGGAAATTACAGCAAATACAATCACTTTCTCCAATTCCGGTTACGGCTACAAGACTTTCTATCTTACTCACGCAGGTATCGGTGAGGCTAACGGCGGTGTTACTAGCTACGGCTGGAAGTTCAAAGGTTACATCTACATCCTTGATGGTGCAGTCAGCAAAGAGCCTGAGGGTGATATCTATCAGGTTGATTCTTCAAACGGCGTCAATATGAGAAAGGGCGCAGGTACAAGCTATTCTGTGCTTACTGCAATCCCTGATAAAACAGAAATCGTTGTAACAGAAACTAAAAAAGCAAATGGTTATACCTGGGGCAAGACCTCTTATATGGGGACAAGCGGTTGGTGTGTGCTTGATTTCTGCAAGTTGATTTATAAAAAGCCTGCTCCTACAGAGCCTCCCACAACAGCAGCTCCTGAGACTACTCTGACAGAGACAACAGTTGCAGAGACAACAATTATCGAGACTATAGGTACTATGCCACCTGTAATGTCTCCTGCTCCTGATTTCAACGCGGATCCTTCAGATCCCATTGAAAACCCTGTTTTACTTGGTGATGTAAACGGCAGTGGTGATATTACAATCACAGATGCAACACTTTTACAGAAGGTTCTGGCTGATATAAATGTCAACATCAATATGGATGGAGCTGATGTTGACGGTGACGGTGAGATTACAATCTCAGATGCCACCTACATACAGAAGAAACTGGCATCAATTATCTGACAAAATAATATATAACTTATAGTCAACATAACATTCTATATTCAGAAATGGAGAGATATATATGCAGCATACTGATATTAAATGCGTCCTTGAAGAGGCACAGTATTTAGGCAAGGAGGTTACCATCTGCGGATGGGTTAGAACCTCAAGAGAATCCAAAACTATGGCTTTTGCTGAACTTAACGATGGCACATCCCTTACTCACATTCAGATTGTAATTGACAGAGCACAGATTGAATATCCTGCTACAGCGCTCAGACTTGGTACAGCTCTTAAGGTTGTGGGCGATGTTGTTGAGGCAAGACAGGGTTCTGTTGAAATCAACGTAAAGAATATCGAGATTCTTGGTGAGTGTCCCCTTGAGTATCCTCTGCAGAAGAAGCGCCATACACTTGAGTTCCTCAGAACAATGCCTCATCTGCGTGTTCGTACAAACACCTTCAACGCAGTTTTCAGAGTTCGTTCTGTAATGGCAGGTGCTATTCATAACTACTTCCAGAGTAGAAACTATACTTATGTTAACCCCCCTCTCATTACAGGTTCTGACTGTGAGGGTGCAGGTGAGATGTTCAAGGTAACAACCATCGGCTACAGCACAGAGTATAAGAACGAAGACGAGTACTATGCAGACGACTTCTTCGGCAAGAAGGCAGGACTCTCTGTTTCTGCTCAGCTTGAGGGCGAGGTTGCTGCAATGGCATTCGGTAAGATTTACACCTTCGGTCCTTCTTTCCGCGCAGAGAACAGTAACACCCCCAGACACGTTGCCGAGTTCTGGCATGTTGAGCCTGAGGTTGCTTTTGCAGACCTTTTTGATATTATCGGTATTGCTGAGGATATGATCAAGACAGTTATCAAGGAAGTTATGGACAAATGTCCTGCTGAACTTGCTTTCTTTGACAAGCACTTTGAGAACGGTCTTATTGAGAAACTCCAGGGCATCATTGAGAATGATTTTGAAATCCTTGAGTACACAAAGGCTATTGAACTGCTGAAAGAAAGCGGTAAGGACTTTGTATATCCCGTTGAGTGGGGTTCAGACCTGCAGACAGAGCATGAAAGATACATTACAGAAGAAGTGTTCAAAAAACCTGTTTTTGTTATCAACTACCCCAAGGATATCAAGTCTTTCTATATGAAGCAGAATCCTGATGGCAAGACTGTTGCTGCAACAGACCTGCTTGTACCCGGCGTTGGTGAGATTATCGGTTGCTCCGAGCGTGAGGCTGACCTCCAGAAACTCCTTGAGGCTATGCGTGTGCGCGGTATGAACGAAGAAGACTACACAGACTACCTTGACCTGAGAAGGTTCGGTTCTGTGCCTCATTCCGGTTTCGGTCTCGGCTTTGAGCGTATCCTTATGTATGTTACAGGTATATCCAACATCCGCGATGTTATCCTCTATCCCCGTACAGTAGGCAGCATCAGATAATCAGATTTCAATAAAAAACAATCCCTGTTACCAAGTTTGATGGTAACAGGGATTTATTGTTTATGTGTTGTTTTTTTATTATTCAAAGAATACGTAAAGCTGACCTAATTTTATATCTATTTTGATGTCAGCACAGAATTTCTGAATATAAGTGGCGTCAACAATGTTTGCATCACCGCTATGGTTTACATCAGCGGCTAAAAGCTGCCGCGAGGTAAGAGGCTCAAGTTTGGCAGTATACTTCTGAATGAGAGTTGCATCCTTGATGTTGACTACACCTGACAGATCAGCATCACCCAGATAGTATGAGAAAGGCTCCGCAATTTCAAAGGTGGATGTTATCACTTCTGATGTGGTTGCTTCTGTCGGAACTGTTGTTATGGTTGTATTTGCAATAGTTGTTGATACAGGCTCTGTAGAGTCTGTGCTTATTGAAACAGTAACTGTGGGAGCAGTTTGGGTAGCGCTTGTATCAGGAATGGTTACAACAGGGATTGTAACAGTAGATTCGACTACAGTTGATGTTTCCGGAACAGTTGTAACCTCTGTGGGGTCTGTTGCAGTTGTAACAGGGGTTGATGATACAGGGATTGTTGTGATTTCCTCTGTGGTTGATTCTTCGGTTGTGGGAGCCTCTGTTGTGTGAGGTTCGTCACACTGGTTTCTTGTGATAGCCTTAATTACAAAGGTACCGCCGATTTCGTCAGCATATCTGTCAGAGTACATATCCATAACATCTGTAACGCCCTGATAAGTTCTGTTCATATCAAGGTAGTAACTCATACCTCTTTGGGATTGAGGAACAAAGATCAAGCCCTTGCTGCTTTCAAGCCACTCGCACACGCCGATGGTGTTGTTGACGTTTGCTCCGGGATTTTCTTTGTTGACTCTTGTGTTGCTTATCTGTACACCGATTGCACCCTTGCCTGCAGGGACTTCCATATCCGCTACATCGGCACAGATATAACCTGTGTAGTCAACGGTGCCTGTGTAAAGTTCTGTCCAATTCTCGATGTCTGCTGTAGGTTTTTCGCCATCAAATGGAATATAGAAGATAGTGTAATCACAGCCGAGAGCTGTGCTTTCAAACATTACCTTGTCAAGGTTGCAATGGCCTTCTTCAAAATCGAAGGCATTCATATATGTGATGGTTGTGTCGTTGGAATATGAAAGATAGGGGAATTCGTATGTAGCACCGTCAACCTCGTTCTGATAAAGCTTTACATCCTCGCAGAGATATTCGTACTCACAAAGAGCAAAAGAAGGACCGAATACATCGTCGAAAAGCCATACATCCTCGTAGGAAATCCACATATATCCATTGTCACCCATGTTTTTGCCCCAACTGTTTTTCATAAGCCATGCGCCATTGTGAGAAGGTGTGCCACAGAGACTATCCTTGAATCTGTCCTTAGGGTAATTATCATCCCAACCTACAATGCTGACGCAATGTCCCTTAAGTTGACCGATACTTAAGGTAGAGTCACCGCAGTAGAAAGAGAGATTGTCTGTAAGATAGAGGGAATCCGAGTTGAAACTTGCAACAACTGAACCGTATGTATGGATAAGAGTTTTGATGCTGTCTCTGGAGGTTGTGGTATCGATGTAGATTATCTTTGTAAGACCATAGTCGGGAGTTTTGCTGAAAGTTTCATAGGCTTCCTGAGATAACTCTATGGGAAATACAGCTTCGGTAAAAGGACCTGACCAGCTTGTAAGGTAACCAAGGGGGATAAATGAGTAACCTGCGTTATCGGCTGCTCTCTGCCAGCCAGTGCCGTCAGCACGTTTAACACCCCAGTAGTTTGCATGTTGAGGAGAGAGCATCTGTGCATCGGATTCTCTGTTTTTGAGCATAAGAGTTTCCAAGGTTGACATAGTGCCGAATGCCCAGCAGGTGTCGTTGGGCTGCACACGAACAGATAGTGT
>SVPX01000051.1 GCA_015065665.1 Oscillospiraceae bacterium
CAAACCTTGATTTTTTTGATAAAGCTATAGAAAAACTGGGACTCCCCTTGGTTATCAAGGAGTCCTACGGCTCCTTTGGTATGCAGGTGTATCTTGCAAATACAAAGGATGAGGCTGTAAAGATTATAGATTCTCTTGGTCACAAGGAGTTCGTAATGCAGGAGTTTGTGCAGACAAGCTGTGGCAGAGATTTGCGTGTGAACGTGGTGGGCGGTAAGGTTGTGGCTACTATCTATCGCTACAATGATGGCGACTTCCGTTCAAACCTTACAATCGGCGGTAAAATGAAACCCTATGAGATAAGTAGTGAGCAGGCGCAACTTGCAATAGAGGCCTGCAAGGCTCTGCATCTTGACTTTGCAGGGGTTGATGTGATGTTTGCAGAGGGTGACGAACCTGTTATCTGTGAGGTTAACTCAAATACCCATTTCAAGACAACTCTTGATTGCACAGGCATCAACCTTGCAGACAGCATTATGGAATATATAGCAGGTGAGATAAGAAAATGAAAGGCCTTCTCGTGTATACAAAAGAAGATGCAGTAGTTAACCGCTGGTTTATCGGACAACTTATAGAGATATCTGCAGATAGGGGCATTGAACTTTCTCTTTGTTTGCAGAATGATAATGCGGATTTTGCTTTTGATGATGCAGAAAATATAGATTTTTGTATCAACAGAAGCAGATATGATGTTGTGAACAAGTTTTTTGAGTGTAGGGGAATTCCTTGCTTTAATAATGGAAAAACTGTTGGGATTGCAAACGACAAATACAAGACTTATCTTCTGTGTAAATCCCTTGGTGTGCCTGTAATGGATACCTGCCTGTATACTCCCGAAAATGCTTGTGTGTTGGATTTTCCTTGTGTAGTGAAGTCTGTGTCAGGTCATGGCGGAAGTGAAGTGTACTGGGCAGAGAATAAAGAGGAATTGGGGGCTTTGCCTCTTGATGATAACAAGCAGTATATACTGCAGAAACCCTGCTCGGATAAGGGCGTAGATGTCAGAGTCTATGTTATGGGCGGTGAGGTTATCTGTGCTGTGAAACGCTCATCGGAGGGTAACTTCCGTAGTAACTATTCCCTGGGTGGCAAGGCAGAACTTTTTGATGCAACAAAGGAGCAAAGAGAGATTATTTCAATTCTGCAGAAAGAACTTCATACCGATTATGCGGGCTTTGATTTTATACTGCATAAGGGAAATTGGGTGCTTAATGAGATTGAGGATGCAGTTGGTTCCCGTATGGTTTATACCCTGCTGAATATAGATGTAGCCGAGAAATATGTAAAATATATTGAGCACAATATAAAATTTAAGCAGTAACAAGTTGTAGTTGTCATTTTTTGTTGACAAATTAATGCTTTTGGGTTTAATATATACTTAATAGGGATAATAATGATTATACTGGAGGAGATCTTATGTCAACACCCAAAATTTTTGAGAGTGAATATCGCTGTTGTCTTATTGTGTGGGAGAATGAACCTCTCAAGAGTGCTAAACTTGCTGAACTTTGTAAAGAGCAGCTTGGTTGGTGCAGAACAACTACATATACTGTTTTGAAGCGTCTTTCTGACAGAGGAGTTCTGAAGAACGAAAATACAATTGTAACTTCTCTTATAAGCAAGGAACAGGCTCAGATTTCTGAGATGGATGAGCTTATTGAGAAAAAGTTTGAGGGTAATCTGCCTGCGTTTATGGCAGCTTTTGTAAATGGCAGAAAACTTAAGAAAGATGAAGCAGATGCTCTCAGAGCAATGATTGACAACGCAAAGGAATAAGTTTTTGCACAGAAAGTGCAGGTTGTTTTTATGACAGAGCTTTTTTTCATAATTTTTAGAATTAGCGTAACCGCAGGCTTAGCTGCTATTGCGGTTATGCTTTTTCGTTTTATTTTCAAAGGTGCCCCCAGATGGATAAGCTGTCTTTTGTGGGCGCTTGTTGCCTTACGGCTTGTGTGTCCCGTATCAATTGAAAGTGAGATATCACTGATGCCTGATTTATCTGTGTATCAGCACAACAGCTCCGGAACTTCAGAATATACCAATCCCGGTGTACCTGTGACACAGGCTGAGAGGTTGCCTTCTCAGAGTGTTTCTCAGAACAAAACTCATCAGGAGTCGGGTTCGGTTGATGTGGGCAGAATATGTGCTTTGGTATGGCTCGGCGGTATGGGTGCAATGGCTTTGTATGGCGGTGCATCTTATTTGTTGACTCGTCTGCGTGTGAGGGAGTCTGTGCCTTTTGAAGATAACATAAGACAAAGTGAAAAGTTGAAATCCCCTTTTATTCTGGGAGTATTCAGACCTGTTATCTACATTCCCTTCAATCTTGATAAAAGAACGAGGAAGTACGTATTGGCTCACGAGAAGGCACATATTAAACGCTTTGACCATGTGTGGAAACCCTTGGGCTTTGCTCTTCTGTGTGTTCATTGGTTCAATCCCTTGATGTGGCTATCCTATGTGCTTCTTTGTCGTGATATAGAGGTTGCTTGTGACGAAAAGGTTATCAGGGATTTTTCACTCAATAAACGTAAGGATTACGCACGGGCACTTCTTGATTGTAAGGTTTCTCAGAGTGTTGTTGCTGTTTGCCCTCTTGCTTTTGGTGAGGTAGGAGTAGGTGAGCGAATCAAGAAGACTCTAAGGTATAAAAAACCTGCAACTATAATTGCTGTTGTGGCAGTTTTGATGATAATATCTGTGTCGGGCTGTTTGCTTACAGACCCTGTAAGCAGTGTGCAGATAAAGTATCACTCTGCAGATGTCCGTGTGACATCAGGATATGAAAAACCTACAGAACCTCCCGCAACAGAACCCCCTACAACAGTACCTCCTACAGAACCTCCCACAACAGAAGCACCTACTGAGGCAGAGGTTTACGAGGAGTACTACGACTATTCTGATGATTACTACTATGATTATTCAGAGGACTATTATTCTGAGGATTATTACAGCGATGAGAATGAACGGGAAATGATATTTATACCTAAACCGGAATTTGACCCCGTTATTCCCTCTTGGATTGATGAAAACGGCAGGGCTATTTCTGCATGGGACTATGATAACAGTAGTCTTGTTAAACAAGATCCCTTTAGGTATTTTGGAAATGGTAACTTCGACCCATATCATCCCAATGTATATGACATGGCAACACCGTCTTATTATCAGCCAAGTAATATGCCCTCAATTAAGATCTGGTAATAAAATATAAGTAATGTTTTTCCCCGTCAATACTAAGATAAAAGTATTGGCGGGGTTTTTGTTGACAATGGGGTGGGGTAGTGGTATTATATAACTATAATTATATAAACCTGTTTATACAATAAAACGGAGGTGAATTATGGGACGAAAAACTATGATTTCTAAGGATGTTATTTTAAGCACAGCTTTTCGGATGCTTGTAGAGGATGGCTATGACTCTGTCAACATCAAAACCCTTTCGCAAAAAATCGGATGTTCAACTCAGCCTCTTGTATGGCATTTTGGCAATATGGATGGCTTGAGACGAGAACTCTCGGAATATGCACGCAGAATAGCCATAGAAAAAGTAACCGCAGTATCATCTGAGGGGATAGAGGGGTTTCTGCAATTGGGTGTTAACTATATAAAACTTGCAATTGAGGAGAAAAATCTTTTTCGCTATGTTTTTATGAATGGATGCGGTACTTATGTTGCTGATGGTTTGAGTGCTTTTTCTCTTTCAGGTGATAATGCTCTGATTACACAGGGTGTTTCAGATGCACTTGGAATTTCACAGGAGCAGGCAGCAAGAAGTGTTGAGGATTTGTCGGTTTATGCTAACGGACTCGCAACATATATTGCAACGGGAGTTCTTGATATAACCGCAGAAGAAGCGAAAGAAAGACTATATTTTGTAGGAAAAGTCTTATTTGGTATTAAATAAAAGGAGAGTTATTTATGAAGATTTTAGTTCTTAACGGAAGCCCCAAAAAACAAAGTGATACAATGCATATAACAAGAGCATTTCTTGAGGGGATGAATGAATATGAATCCCAGGAGATTGATGTTGTTGACGTAATAAAAAAGGATATAAAGTCTTGCCTTGGATGCTTTGCCTGCTGGCAGAATCTGGATGGAAAGTGTGTTCAGAATGATTTTCAGAATGAGATTCTGGATAAAATTCTGTGGGCTGATATTGTTATCTGGAGTTTTCCATTGTACTGTTACGGTATGCCTTCTCACCTGAAAGCAGTAGTTGACCGTACAATCCCTCTTTCAAAGATGTCTATGAAAGAAAAGAACGGCACAGTAATCCACGATACACTTTATGACCTTTCTTCAAAGCACTATGTTGTTCTCAGCGGTTGCGGTTTTCCTGATTGGGAGGGTAACTTTGACGGGCTTAAAATTCAGTGTGCAAATATGTTCAGAGGACATCTTGATATGGTTTGTGTACCTGAAACACCTATGCTCAGCGAGCCTACTGCCGAGCCTCTGACAACACCTCTGAAAGAGAAGTTTAAAGCGGCAGGCAGGGAGTATGCAGAGAAACTGAGTCTTTCGGAAGAAACGGTGAAATCGCTGGAAACTCCCATGCTTCCCAATGAAATATACATTCAGATTGTAAACGCACAGGCTGCAAATTAATCAAAGTGAAAATATGAAATAATGAATAATACACAGAAATAATTAATAAAGATACAGCCGCCGGGTAAGGGTTATATCCAATCCGGCGGTTGTTTTTTGTACTTTGTATGGTTAGCATTATGTATCAATACGGTTGGTTTCGTCAATACTATTTGCAAAAATACCAGGGAGGCAGGGTTTTGCAATATAGTAAGGTAGAAATCTGCGGAGTTAATACATCGCAACTGAAAGTCCTGAAAGAGAGTGAAAAAAGGGAACTTTTGTTTAAAATCAAAAACGGCACAGAACAGGAGAAAAAACAGGCAAGGGATAAAATGGTGCAGGGAAACTTAAGGCTTGTGCTGTCGGTGATACAGCGATTTGCAAACCGAGGGGAGAATCCCGATGATTTGTTTCAGGTGGGGGTTATCGGACTTATCAAAGCCATCGACAACTTCGACCCAAACCTTGATGTGCGTTTTTCAACCTACGGTGTGCCGATGATAATCGGTGAGGTGCGCAGGTTTTTGCGGGATAATAACCCTATCCGTGTCAGCCGCAGCATGAGGGACACCGCATATCACGCTATGCAGATAAAGGAACTGCTGACGGGTAAAAACGGCTCTGAGCCAACTGTTGAGGAGATTGCAAAAGAGATGGATGTACCCAAGGAGCAGGTGGTACTTGCTCTTGAAGCCATTGTTGAGCCTGTGTCTCTTTATGAACCTGTGTTTTCTGACGGCTCAGATACAGTCTATGTTATGGACCAGGTGGGGGACAAGCGTACAGACGAGGATTGGCTGGAAGAAATTGCCCTGAAGGAGTCAATCCGCAAACTCTCAGACAGAGAAAAAAGGATTCTTACTCTGCGGTTTTTTAAGGGTAAGACTCAGATGGAGGTTGCTGAGGAAATCGGCATTTCACAGGCACAGGTCAGCCGAATTGAAAAGAATGCCCTTGATACAATCAAGCGAGAGGCATTTTAAGCAAAAGCCCTCCTTGTGTAAAGGAAATTCCCCTAATAGGGGAAATGTCTGCGGAGCAGACAAAAGGGTTGCCGCTTTCGCAGAAAGGGTGGCTTTGCCATAGGCAAAGTCGGGAGGGCTTTTAGAGTACTTTTTATATCGAGGCTTTGTTTTATAGGAACTTTACAATCCCTCATTGCCTTTGGCTGAACTCCCTTTGCGTGTGTATTAAATAAAAATTAAATAATAGTTAACAAATTCTGTATTTATAAGTGGTAGAATATTAATCAGAAAGGGTGATACTATGAAAAGGCTAAGTGTATTGACAATGTTTCTGTGTGTTGTGCTTTTGCTTACAGCTTGTGGTGCTGTCAGTGAATCTGAGGGGAATACAACCTCTACACAGGTTCAGACAACAGAAGTGACATTATCCGATGATGGTATAACTGATATAAACTTAAGCGAGGCAGGAATCTTCGTTGAAGGTAAGTATGCCGACAATAATACAGAAAGTGCAGTCTATACAGCCGACGACATTATCTACTATGAAGATGGCAAGGATTTCACCTATGGTGAGGGTTCTGCAGAAGAAACTCATAGTGCCGAGGATGCAAAGGCTCATACTGTTGTTCATATCAGAGAAGCGGGCAAGTACAGACTCAGCGGTAAACTATCCAAAGGACAGATAGCAGTTGATCTGGGTAAAGACGCAAAAGAAGATCCTAATGCAGTTGTCACTCTTGTTTTAGATGGAGTTGACATAACCTGTGAGGTTGCTCCTGCTGTTATTTTTTATAATGTCTATGAATGCTCAAGTGATGATGCTGATACCGCAACAAAGGATGTGGACACCACAAAAGCGGGTGCTAATGTTATTATTGCAGACGGCTCTAAAAATGTAGTCAATGGCTCTTATGTTGCAAAGATATACAAACCCGAAAGTGTTGTGTTGAGTTCAGACGGTACAAAAGTTGAAGATGCAAGTAAACTTCATAAGTACGATGGTGCTTTCTATTCCAGAATGTCGATGAATATAAATGGTGAGGAAGAAGGCACAGGTGTGCTTACTATCAACGCTGAAAACGAAGGTATGGGTAGTGAGCTTCACCTTACTATCAATGGTGGTAATATCAATATCAACTCAGGAAATGACGGCATTAACACCAACGAAGATTATGTTTCTGTTACCACTGTAAACGGAGGTACTCTTAATATAAGAGTTACAGGTGAAACAGGCGAGGGTGATGGTATAGATTCCAACGGTTGGCTAGTTATAAATGGAGGTGAAGTTCTGGCTGAGGCTTGTTCTCTCAGTGCCGATGCAGGCATTGATTCTGATATGGGAATACATATAAACGGCGGAACTGTTATTGCAAGTGGAAGTATGCTTGACAGAATCGAAGCTGGTGGTCAGGCTTATGTAACATTCAATCTTCGTGAAAAGCAGGGCGGAAAAATGCTGAATGTCAAAAACTCAGCAGGTGAAGTTGTAACTGAGTTTGCACCTCAGAATGATTGTTCCGTTATTATTTACAGCAGTTCCGATTTGGATAGTGAAGAAACTTATGCTTTGTATAGTTCAGATACATTGATAGCAGAAAGCGGCAGCGGTTTTATGGGCGGTCCGGGTATGCCTCCCGGCGGTGAACCTCCTCGCGGCGGGATGGAGCCTCCCGATGGTCATGTTCCGCCTGAGGGCGAACCTCCTCATCGGAACTGAATGGTATTACTGAATGGTATTTATGAATGCAACATTGTAAAGTCAAATTTCGCCTGAGGCGAATCCAGTTTCCCCTTGAAGTGAAACTTTAATACAAAAACAGGATGCAAACCGCTGTGGTCTGCATCCTGTTTTTGATTGTTAAATTATCAGTAATGATCAACTTCTTCGGCTGATATTTCTGTTATAAGGTACTTGCCGTCAATTTTCTCTATAGTGAAATCGCAGGTGATAAGATTATTTCCTGTATCTCTGTTGCCTACAGGGATGTAATCATCATTATAAATGATTTCGTAGACTACGGTGACTACTACTTTTTCCTCAGTTGTTATCTTGTACATTATGTAATCAAGATTGCAATCCTCAACACAGTTTATAAGGGCATTGATAGCCTCTGTGTCGGTAGGGTTGATTATCATTTCCTTGAAGCAGGAGTTCAGAAGTTGTACATCATGAGTTTTGTATGCTCTGATGTACTTTTGAATAAGTTCTGCGATTTTCTTGCTGTTTCCGAATTGCATTTCGTGACCGTAGGGCAGACCGTTTTCGGTGAGTAATATATGTCCGTCTTTTACTCTGATATCGAATTTATGGCTTTCTGCCTCAAGTAAAGTCCTGCCGTCTGCAGATACATATTCCTCTCTCGCACCGAGTAAGTACACCTTGCCCTTTTCATCTTTTTTGAAGCTGAAATCAAGAAATTCCCCTGAAAAGAATGAACTGTATTTGATTTCATCATTTGCCTTTGCTATTATACGGAATGAAAACACACCGCTTGTTAAACCCGGACATAAGGAGACTTCCTCGATTACTCCGTCATCATCAATATCGAAATCCATTCTGTCGAAATAATGAGATACATCATAGTAATCGTGAGCGAACTGTGAATAAAGGTCGGTTGTGTCGTCTGCTTTCAGTATGAACAAATCCTTATCGTTAAAGGGATATCTTGGCTCTTCGTTTGCGGCATACTTGTACTTGGGGAGAATAGCAGATTTGTCAGCAAGGAACACAAGGGTAGATGCGTTTCTGACCTCAAAGACATATTCGTTTCCGTAGTCATCTGTGAGTGTGAGAATATTACCCTCGGTGGAGTAGGTGCCTGTAGGCAAATAGGAACTGAGACTTGACAGCATAAGGCGGAATTCCTTTGTCCGTCTGTACAGAGTCAGTTGAGGCTTTGCAACTTCCTGTGCGCTCATACAGTAGTAGTTTGCTACATCCTGAGTTTCAAAGTTTTCGTATATTCCTGAGGAGGTCGTACTTCCTGCTGTGAACTCTATGTATGCAGTGTAGGTGCTGTTATCCTTTGCTTTTGTGAAGTACGCCTCCAGCCTGTATCTGCCTGTCAGATTAGTATCATCAGGTATAAGGTACTCTACCTTGATACTGCCGTTGCGTGTAAGCTGGTGGGTGTCGATATATGTAAAATCTTCTATGTTGTTTCTTTGAATCTGAGTCCACTCGATGCTTTTGTTTGGGTCAGTTGTCTCTATGTACAGGCGATAGTCAGAACTCATCGTCAAAAAAGTGTCCTCTGTATGATTTTCCCATAAGACATAAATGCTGTTTTCAGACATAAAGGTGTTTCCGTCTACCTTGTCGTATTTGGAAATCTCAAGGACCTTGCCTGTGATGCCTTTGGGATTTGAGCCTGTTTCTGTGTTTGTGACAGCAGTGCTGATAAATGGGTACTGGAATTCTATCCATATTTTTTCGCCCTTGCTTGAGAATGAACTTTCAAACCGATATGTGCCGGGCAAGGTCATATCAATATCCCTGAGACTGTATTTGTGAGTAAAAGTTCCATTTGCAGGTATGATGTAGGCTATATCCACAAAGACGGCTTCACCAATGCGACAGTCAAGCCATTCACCTTTGGCAAGTTTGTAAATATAGAAATACTCTCCGCAGGTGATGTCGTGGTCGTTTTCGTTTATCCACATCACCTCTATGTAAGGCTTCTTTGCGGTGAGATTAAGGTCGGTTATCTGAGCAGACAACCCCTCTCTGTCAGAATATGTGTTGTTTATCTTGAATGCGTTTTCGTCAAAGTGGGGTAGCTTTGTAACCTCAAAGTCAATCCATGCTTTGTACTGAGTGGGGTAGGTGTCACCTTTGTCTCTCAGATATGTGGACTCAAAGCGGTATGTGCCAACCTCGTCAATCTCAATATTCCACAAGCTGTAGGAGTGTTTGAATGTGCTGTTCTTGGGTATTGTGTAGCCGATGGTAACAAAAGTATGGTCACCTCTGCGGATGTTCACCCATTCACCGTCTATATATTTGTAGATGTAGAAGTCTTCACCGCAGGTGTAACTTTCGTTGTTTTTGTTGTTCCACTTGACTTCAATGTAAGGATTGTCGTTCAGTTCTTCGTTAAGTTCAAGTTCTATAAGTTCAAGGGAGACTCCCTCTATATCTGAGCCTGAAGCCACAACCTTTACTCCGTAAGGGTTTCTGTCCACAGGATTTGTCAGAAAGCCTATGGATAGTGCAATACACAGGATAATTGCAACTATGCTTATCCAGAATGCAGGCTTCTTGTAGTTTAATACACCTTTTATTCTCTGTTTTACGGATACCTCTCCGAAGGCAAGGGGACAGGCTGCTATCATCCGCCTTGGTATACTGCAATTAAGCAGAGCTGTTGAGTATTCTTTTCTGTCCTCTGTGTCCATATCCCTGATTACCTTTTCGTCACAGGCAATCTCAATATCTCTGCAAAGGAGCGTATACGCAATCCACAGCAGAGGATTGAACCAGTATACGGAAAGAAGTAAGAAGCCCAGGGGTTTAATCAGATGGTCGCGTCTTTTAAGATGTGCTTTTTCGTGGCTGAGTACATAGTCCTGCTCCTGAGATGTAAGAGTGGAGGGCAGGTATATCTTCGGTCTTATAACACCTAAGATAAAGGGGGTGTTTATTTCGTCACAGATGTAAATGTTCTTGTCAATGGACAGGGATACTTTTACTTTGCGGCGAAGCCTTAGGTAACTGATAAGAGTGTAAATAAGCATACCTGCAAGTCCCACAAGCCACACAATTGTTGCAATGAAAAGTATGATCTGTATGGGGTTTACACTTGAACCTGCTGCGGGAGCAAGGCTCTCGGAAATAACAGGATTTACGGTATTGTTAAAAACGTCTACACCTGAGTGAATCTGAGGTTCCTGTGCATAGATAATCTCAGGGGGAACTGTCTCTGCACTTGGGATAAGACTCAGTACACTTTCGATAGAGATGGGAAGTAAAAGTCTCAGTCCCACCAATCCCCACAGAAGAACAGTTATCCATCGGGGTGCTTTCTTTAAGAATAGTCTGAGGATTAAAACTGCAAGTGCAATCCACCCTGCAGTAATGCTCATATTGAGAAGATGTAAGAATACAGTTTCCATAATCATTCCTCCCCGTATGTATCAATAAGTCTGCGCAGTTCCTCTACTTCTTGTTTTGAGAGCTGTTTGCGTTTAGTAAAAGCGGCCACAAAAGCAGGCAGAGAGCCGTCAAAGGTCTCCTCTACAAAGCGTTCGCTCTGCATGGCATAAAATTCCTGTCGGGAAATAAGAGAATAAACTACACCGTTTTCGTTTTTGAAAATTCCTTTTTCACAGAGCTTTCTCAAAACTGTATAGGTAGTGGGCTTTTTCCATGATAATTCTTTTTCACAGAGCTTTACAAGCTCCCCTGAGGGGATAGGCTCCTGCTCCCATATAAGGTCTGCAAATTTTGATTCTACTACTCCAAGCCTTATGTCTTCCATAATTATACCTCCTTGTTGTAGGAATAGATAAATTTGTACTGCGATTTTGGTTTATTGTGAATAAACCTTCTATAACTAGTTTATCGTCAATAAACCAAATTGTCAACAGATTTTCTCTTTGTGTTTTGCACAAATATTTCTGTCATTCTCTGTGCGAAATGACGATAAATAAATATGGTTTTACTTTTATGCTTTTGTGTGATAAAATAATATAAGTATGATTTGACAATGGATTCTATTTTTCTACTACTTATGAGGTGAGAATATGACAAATAACATTGATGATAAGGCTCTGGATTTGCTGTGCAGAGCAATCCTTACACTTGAAACTGTTGAAGAATGCAGAAAATTCCTTGAGGATGCCTGTTCTCATATGGAACTGAGGACTATTTCCCAGCGAATGGTTGTTGCAAAGATGCTCTCAGAAAAATCTGTGTACAGTAAGATTATTAAGGAAACAGGCGCATCTACCGCTACAGTCAGCCGAGTTAATAAAAGCCTTGAGTATGGCGCAGAGGGTTACCGTCTTGTGCTGTCAAGACTTGACTCAAAGGTGGAATAATGGCATACGAAGTATTTGCAGACTTTTATGATAAACTCACAGGCAATGTAGAGTACGGCAAACGGGCGGAGTATATCCTTGAGGTTCTTAAGAAACTGGGCCACGAGGCAGGTCTTACACTTGACCTTGCATGCGGTACAGGTTCAATGACACTGGAACTTAAAAAACGCGGAGTAGATATATTTGGTATTGACGGCTCTCCTGATATGCTCTCGGTGGCTTTGCAGAAATCAGCAGAAGCAGGGGAGAATATCCTCTATCTGTGTCAGAAGATGCAGAATCTTGATTTGTATGGCACAATTGATACTTGTATCTGTACATTGGATAGTGTAAATCACATAACAAATCCTGAGATACTCTTAAAAGCGTTCAAGAAAGTATCCCTCTTTATGAATAAGGGCGGAATCTTCCTTTTTGATGCCAATACTCTGTATAAGCACAAAGAGGTCCTTGCAGACAATGTGTTTGTGTTTGATACAGACGAGGTTTACTGTGTTTGGCAGAATACTCCTTCTGAGGATAACAGGGTTGATATATCCCTTGATTTCTTTATCCCTGATGAGGGCGCATATTACCGCCATACAGAGGAATTCTCTGAACGGGCATATACAATAGAGGAACTTGAAAGTATGCTCACAGAGGCAGGATTTATAATAGAGTGTGTATACGGAGATATGAGTTTTTCAGAGCCTTCTGATACAGAGCAGAGAATAATAGTTGCAGTCCGTAAAATTTAGTGCATAATTGTAGGACTGGACTTTAATTGCAAAAACTTTATTCTATAAAAGTATAATTATTATTTGGGAGAATATATATGAATAAGATTATAAGATGTATCACAAGTGACGGAGCGGTTATGGCATCTGCCATTGATTCCTCTGACATTGTGTATGCAGCACAGAAGATTCACCGCACATCAAATGTGGCAACAGCAGCTCTGGGCAGACTGCTCACAGCGGCTTCTATGATGGGGGCACAGCTTAAAAGTAAGGATGCAACTATCAGCCTGCGTGTAGCAGGTGATGGCCCTCTGGGTGTTGTTATTGCAGCGGCAGATAGTGATGGTTATGTTCGCGGTTATGTTGAAAATTCAAATTGCGTTACAGAGCATTATCAGAACGGTAAACTGAATGTAGGAAAGGCTGTAGGCCAGGGTGTGCTGAATGTTATGAAGAAACTCCCCGGCGCTGAGCCTTATATCGGTCAGGTGCCTCTTGTAAGCGGTGAGATTGCTGAGGATATTACAAGCTACTATGCAACAAGCGAACAGCTTCCTACAATCTGTGCTCTCGGTGTGCTTGTAGATAAGAATACAGGTGAGGTGCTTTTTGCAGGAGGACTTCTTGTACAGCTTCTGCCCGGTGCCTTTGAAGATACAATCGAGAAACTTGAGAAAAATGTTCACGATATGGATTCTGTAACAGCAATGCTTACAAAGGGGTATTCACCCCTTGATATGGTGAATGAGATTCTCAAAGGTTTTGAAGTTGAAGTCCTTGATGAAATGGAAGTAGGTTATCGCTGCGGATGTACAAGGGAGTCCCTTGAGAACGTTATCATCGGCCTGCCTGAAGATGAGATTCGCGAATTGCCCGATGAAACCGGCGTTGCATCTGCTACTTGCCACTTCTGTAACAAGAAGTATATCTTTACTCAGGAAGACCTTGAAAACCTGATAAAAAAGAAAATTTAAATTTTTAAAAATTTTTTTAAAAAAAGTATTGACTTTTTGCTACAGATATAGTAAGATAATACGCGTCACGAAAAATGGCAACCACGTGGGAGCATAGCTCAGCTGGGAGAGCATCTGCCTTACAAGCAGAGGGTCACAGGTTCGAGCCCTGTTGTTCCCACCATGTGGCCCGGTAGTTCAGT
>SVPX01000052.1:0-7076 GCA_015065665.1 Oscillospiraceae bacterium
TCACTCCGCTGCAAGAAACGAGAACATCACCATCATCTTCGTTAACAACGCAATCTACGGTATGACAGGCGGTCAGATGGCTCCCACAACTCTTCCCGGTCAGGTTACACAGACCTCTCCCTACGGCAGAGATACTCAGACTGTAGGTTTCCCCCTGAAGGTTTGTGAGCTTCTCTCCAATGTAGACGGCGCAACATACCTTGAGCGTGTAGCAGTTAACAACGTAAAGAACGTTAAGGCTGCAAAGAAGGCTATCAAGAAGGCATTCCAGTATCAGGTTGAGGGCAAGGGCTTCTCTCTCATCGAGGTTGTTTCCACCTGTCCTACAAACTGGGGTATGACTCCTCAGAATGCTCTCAAGTGGCTTGAGGAAAATATGCTTCCTTATTATCCCCTTGGTGTATACAAGGATAAATTTGCACAGGAGGGCTGATATTATGACTAAGAATATGCTTATTGCAGGTTTTGGCGGACAGGGTATCCTCTTCTCCGGTAAATTCCTTGCTTATGAAGGTCTCCTTGAGGATAAGTCCGTAAGCTGGCTTCCTTCTTACGGTCCCGAGATGCGTGGCGGTACTGCTAACTGCTCCGTTATCATCTCTGATATCCCTGTTGGTTCACCTATTGTTTCCAATCCCGATATCCTTATGGTTATGAATATGCCCTCTCTTGATAAGTACGAGGATGCTACTGTCTCCGGCGGTCAGATTTTTGTTGATAGCGCTCTTATTGACAGAAAGGTTAACCGTACTGATGTAGAGGCTTATTACATTCCTGCTACAAAGATGGCAAATGACGAGGGCCTTACCGGTCTTGCCAATATGATTATGATTGGTTATGTTATCAAGAAGTCCGGTATTATTCCTTTTGAGAATATTGAACGTGCTCTCAATAAGGTTGTTCCTGCTTCAAAACAGCACCTCTTTGATGCTAACAAAAAGGCTCTTGAGCTTGGCTATAACTACGCTGAGTAATTATACAGGTGACAAGTCTTTGATTTTGTGTTATACTTGATGTATACTTCTGAATTTTTTGAGAAAAGGAGAATACCCTCATGACTGAACAGTTAAAAGAAATCGGAACCAGACTTGAAGAACTCCGTGACATCTGCGGCATATCTGCTGAGGATATGGCACGTCAGATGGACATGACAGTGGACGAGTACCGTGCATATGAGGAAGGCCAGCTGGACTATTCATTCAGCTTCCTTTACAATGCAGCAAATATCCTCGGTGTGGAAGTCGTGGATATTATGAGCGGTGATTCTCCCAAACTCTCAACCTGCGTGGTCACAAAGAAGGACCAGGGCATTGAGGTAAGCCGTAACGATTCTTACGATTATTCTCACCTGGCTTTTACTTTCCGCGGTAAACGGGCAGAGCCTATGATCGTTACTACACAGCCTTCCAAGAAGACACCTGTGATGCACGAGCATGAGGGACAGGAGTTTGACTATATCCTGTCAGGTACAATGAAGTTTTACATCGGGGATATTTCCTATGAACTGAGTAAGGGCGACAGCATTTATTTTGATTCGGGAAAACCTCATTCTTTCAAGGCAATCGGGGATAAACCCCTTAAGTTCCTTGCAATAGTTATCAAGTAATTTTTCCGAGGAGTTCAGGGAATGGCAATATATGAAAAATTTACGGGCAGATCAAGAGAGTCTTTTACCTCTCTTGAGGATTGTCGTCAGAATTACAAACTTACATGGAATGACGACTTTAATTTTGCCTATGATGTAATTGATGAACTGGGACGTACAAAGCCCGACAAGAATGCGCTTCTGTATATCTCAGCAGATAACGAGGAGAAGATGTTCACTTTCCGCGATATGATGCTCCTCTCCAATAAAGCAGCAAACTACTTAAAATCCCTTGGCATCAAGAAGGGCGACAGAGTTCTTCTTGTTCTCAGAAGAAGTTATCTTTTCTGGGTGGTACTGCTGGGACTGCACAAAATCGGTGCGGTAGTAGTTCAGGCGAACGATATGCTTAAAACAGGCGAATATATCTATCGCTGTAATGTGGGCCGTATTGATGCAATCCTCCTTACAGGCCACGGCAAATGCACAGAGATTTATGACGAGGGCGAAGGTCAGTATGAAACTGTCCGCCTTAAGATGGTAACTGAGCATAAAGATGCAGGCGAAGGCTGGATTGACTTTGAGATGGGGCTTGAGAAAGCCTCCGACAAATGGACACGCCCTACAGGCAGAGCTGCTACAAAGGCTACCGACCCTATGATGATGTGTTTTTCATCAGGCACAACCGGCTACCCCAAGATGATTGTTCACGATTTCTCTTATCCTCTTGGACACATTATGACAGGTCTTTTCTGGCACAGAGTTGTTGACGGCGGTATGCACTTTACAATCTCTGATACAGGCTGGATGAAGTCTGTATGGGGTAAACTCTATGGTCAGTGGTTTGGCGAAACTGCAATTATGGTATATGACTTTGAGCGTTTCAATGCTCTTGATATACTACAGAAACTGGAGAAATACAAGGTTACAACCTTCTGTGTTCCTCCTACAATGTACCGTTTCCTTCTTCAGGAGGATGTAAAGAGTTTTGACCTTTCTTCCATTCAGCACTGCTGTACAGCTGGTGAGGCTCTTCCTGCTGATGTTTTTGAGAAGTGGAAAGAACTGACAGGTCTTGAGATTCACGAGGGCTTTGGCCAGAGTGAAACTCCTATCTGCGTTGGTACACTCTATCCCTGGAGCAAACCTGTTCCCGGTTCAATGGGCAGACCTGTTCCCGGATACGATATAAAGCTTCTGGATGCTGACGGCGAGGAATGTCGTCAGGGTATTACAGGAGAAATCTGCATCAAGGCTCCTACCCTTGCCACAAGACCCAGAGGTCTTCTGTGCAACTATAACTGGAGCAAAGAGGATACAAAAGAAAAATGGTACGGCGGTTACTACCATACAGGTGACGTTGCTTATATGGATGAGGATGGTCTCTTCCACTATGTTGGCAGAAACGATGATGTTATCAAGTCTTCAGGTTATCGTATCGGTCCCTTTGAGGTTGAGTCTGTACTTCTTGAGCATCCTGCTGTTCTTGAGGCTGCGGTTACAGCTTATCCTCATGAAACAAGAGGACAGATTGTAAAGGCTAATCTGGTTCTCAGAGAGGGTTACACTCCCTCTGATGAACTTACCCAGGAACTTAAGGAATATGTAAAGAAAAACACTGCTCCTTATAAGTATCCCAGAATGATTGAGTATTTCGATTCATTGCCCAAGACTTTCTCCGGTAAAATCCGCCGAGTAGAAATCCGTGCAAAGGATATGGAAAAATATCGTGCAGAGAAACTTGCTGCAGAAAAAGCAAGTAACAATAACTGATTGTTCTTAATATGAGGGTCTGGTTTCAGGCCCTCATTTTTTGGATAAAGGTAGGTATGTTATGAAACTGACAAAAGATAAACTGAAAAAATGCTTACAGCTTTTTCTCACATTCTTCAAAATCGGCGCATTTACCTTTGGCGGTGGTGTTGCTATGATTCCCTTTATGGAGAGAGAGGTTGTTGAGAAGAAAAAGTGGATTGACAAGGATGTACTCCTTGATATTGTTGTAGTGGCAGAGTCAACTCCCGGCCCTATTGCCATCAACGGTGCAACTTTTATCGGATATAAGGTGGCAGGATTCATGGGTTCTATGTGTGCAACTCTTGGTGTTGTGTTACCATCATTTATCATTATTCTTCTCCTTTCTTTCTGCCTTGGCTATGTATGGGAGAATGAGATTGTACAGTATGCTCTGAGAGGTATCAGAGCAGGTGTGTTGGCTCTGGTGGCAAAATCCCTTTGGGGACTCTTCAAGAAAAGCCCTGCCAATGCATTTTCATATATAATGATAGCTTTGAGTTTCATTGCTGTTGCGGTTTTCGATGTAAAGGTGCTGATTGTTATTATCTCAGGTGCCCTTATAGGCCTTGCCGCTTTCTTTATTTCCAAGAAAGCAGGTGACAATAAGAAATGATTTTTCTTGAACTTTTTCTTATGTTTATGAAGCTGGGAGCTTTTACCTTTGGCGGCGGTGCTGCTATGATGCCTTTCCTTGAGGATGAAGTGGTAGGCAGAGGTTGGCTTACAGCAGAAGAGTTTGTTGATTTTGTTGCAATCAGCGAGAGTACCCCCGGTCCTTTTGCTGTTAACATTGCAACCTATATCGGTTCTATAAAAGGTGTGGAGTTCGGCGGTAATACTCTGTGGGGAATACTGGGTGCCGCCTGTGCAACTCTGGGATTAGTACTGCCATCCTTTGTGATTATCCTGCTTATTGCAAGGTTTTATGACAAATTCAAGGAAAGTCGTCTGGTAAAAGGCGCAATGAACGGCCTCAAGCCTGTGTCCATCGGACTTATTGCGGCGGCTGTGTTGTCAATTGGTCAGGTTGTGCTTTTCCCCTCAGGTTTTGCTTTCTCAGAATTTCTGACATATAACTTTATAACATCCCTTTTGCTTTTCGCAGCTATGTTTGTACTGTGTCTGAAAAAAGCACACCCCATACTTATAGTAACTATATCAGGCGTTGTTGGAATCGGATTCGGATTCCTTGAAAAGTTATTTGTTTGAAATAACATAACTAAATAAATAAAAGCACAGGGCCCACGATTTACTCGTGGGCCCATTTTGCTCAGAGGTTATCTCAGCAACCGCATCCGCCGCAACCGTTGTTGCAGTTGTTGCAATCGTTGCCACCGTTACCGCAGCAGGAGAGGATGAGAATAAGAATCACGATCCACCAGCAGCAGTTACCACCGAAGAAGCCATTGTTGTTACACATAGTGGGGAGTCCTCCTTTCTGTGTTCAGACAGCACATTATTGTATGCTCTTTTGAGAGAGCGGTTGTGCTGTTTACATTACATCTTATGGTAATCAGCATAAGTTGGTTACAGTTTTTTTATGATGGTTGGATTGCAAAATGATGAGTTGTGCAATATGTCAAATTTACATATTAATTTTTGGATAAAAAGACGGAAACTGTAAAAAACTTCTTAAAAATTTTCCTATAATGGTTGTATTAGTTAAACTGTTGTTGTATAATACAAGGTGAGTTAGCGTAAGCTATAATATTTTTTTAAGGAGGAATCCCCTATGACAATGGCAAAAAGAGTTTTGTCAATCGTTCTGACAGTTCTGATGCTCTTCTCCATGTCTGCAGTAGCAGTTTCTGCTTACACCGTTCCTGACGGTTTTGCAGTTGCAGATACTCCCGGCATGAACGAAGTTGGCATTAACGGTGAGGTTTACGGCCTTATCGGTGACTCTGATATGGACGATACCGTAAACATCAAGGATGCAACTCTCATTCAGAAGAACGTTGCTTCTCTTGAAGAACTGGACGAGTTCCAGACAGTTCTTGCTGATGTGGATTTTGATGGTACTGTTACTATCAAGGACGCAACTGCTATCCAGAAGTGGGTTGCAGGTATCGAGGTTGAAGAGCCTATTAACCACATCATTTATATCCCCAAGGTTGAGGATACAACTGTAGAGACAACAGAGGACACAACAGTTGAAACTACAGAAGACACAACTGTAGAGACAACAGAGGATACAACAGTTGAAACTACAGAAGACACAACTGTAGAGACAACAGTTGAAGCTACAGAAGATACAACTGTTGAGAATACTGATGTTGCTCCCACAACAAAGACAGTTTACTTCACAAACAACAGAGGTTGGGAAGAAGTTAACATTTACTACTGGGGCGGCACAGGCACAGCTTCCAAGGATTGGCCCGGTCAGGCAATGTCCTACTATAGAACAAACTCCTATGGTCAGGATATCTACTCCTATGAGATTTCCGCTGATGTTACAGGTGTAGTATTCAATGGCGGTCTTGACAAGGAGCAGACAGTTGATATTACTGAGATTACAGACGGCTACGGCTTCTACTGCACAGAGCAGGATGCAGAAGGCAAGTGGGCAGTTGCAGAGTTTGAGGTAGAAGTTCCCGTTGTGACAACAGCAACTGAGGCTGACACAACAGCTGCTACAACAGTAGCAATTGATACAACAGCAGCTTTTGAGACAACAACTGACGAGACAACTGTAGCTCCCGACACAACAGTTGCTGACGAGACAATCACAGTTTACTTTACAGATTCCAGAGGTTGGGGTGCAGCATACATCTATTCATTCAACGGTGTAGAGGGCGAGACAGCTTCAAGCCATCCCTTTGGAGAATATCCCGGCACAGAGATGACATTCGTTAAGACCAACTCCTTTGGCCAGAATGTATACTCTTTCGAGATTTCTGAAGATGTAGATTACATCAAGTTCTCCAATGGTCAGAAAGACGGCGTTAACAAGCGTACAGACAATGTTCCCAAGGAGCAGATTGCTGACAACGCAGGTTTCTATGCTGACGATGAGTACGAGACAAACAAGTGGACAATCGGCACATGGACATATGAGCCTGAAGTTCCCACAACTACAGTATCAGGTACAACTGCAAATGATACAACAGTAGCAGTTGACACAACAGCAGCTCCTGACACAACAGTTGCTGAGGATGATGGTACAATCACAGTTTACTTCACAAACAACAGAGGTTGGGAAGAAGTTAACATTTACTATTGGGGCGGCACAGGTGCAGCATCCAAGGCATGGCCCGGTCAGGCAATGACATTCTACAAGACTAACTCCTACGGCCAGGATATCTATTCCTATGAGATTTCCGCTGATGTTGACGGCGTTGTATTCAACGGCGGTCTTGATAAGGACCAGACAGTTGACGTTAAGGAACTCACAGATGGCTACGGCTTCTACTGCACAGAGCAGGATGCAGAAGGCAAGTGGGCAGTAGAGTCCTTTGAGGTAGAAGTTCCCGTTGTGACAACAGCAACTGAGGCTGACACAACAGCTGCTACAACAGTAGCAATTGATACAACAGCAGCTTCTGAGACAACAACTGACGAGACAACAGTTGTTCCCGACACAACAGTTGCTGACGAGACAATCACAGTTTACTTCACAGATTCCAGAGGTTGGGGTGCAGCATACATCTATGCATTCAACGGCGTAGAGGGCGAGACAGCTTCAAGCCATCCC
>SVPX01000052.1:7086-13461 GCA_015065665.1 Oscillospiraceae bacterium
CATCCCTTTGGCGAATATCCCGGCACAGAGATGACATTCGTTAAGACCAACTCCTTCGGTCAGAATGTATACTCCTTCGAGATTTCTGAAGATGTAGATTACATTAAGTTCTCCAATGGTCAGAAAGACGGCGTTAACAAGCGTACAGACAATGTTCCCAAGGAGCAGATTGCTGACAACGCAGGTTTCTATGCTGATGATGAGTACGAGACAAACAAGTGGACAATCGGCACATGGACATATGAGCCTGAAGTTCCCACAACAACAGTTGTAGTTGATACAACCGTAGCAGTTGACACAACAGTAGCAGTTGATACAACAGCAGCTCCTGAGACAACAGTAGCAGTTGATACAACAGTTGCTGAGGATGACGGTACAATCACAGTTTACTTCACAAACAACAGAGGTTGGGAAGAAGTTAACATTTACTATTGGGGCGGCACAGTTGCAGCATCCAAGGCATGGCCCGGTCAGGCAATGACATTCTACAAGACTAACTCCTACGGCCAGGATATCTATTCCTATGAGATTTCCGCTGATGTTGACGGCGTTGTATTCAACGCAGGTCTTGATAAGGACCAGACAGTTGACGTTAAGGAACTCACAGATGGCTACGGCTTCTACTGCACAGAGCAGGTAGACGGCAAGTGGGCAGTAGAGTCCTTTGAGGTAGAAGTTCCTGTTGAGACAACAGTAGCAGAAACAACAGTTGCAGTTGATACAACAGCAGCTCCCGAGACAACAGTAGCTCCTGATACAACAGCAGCTCCCGAGACAACAGTAGCTCCTGATACAACAGTAGCTCCTGAGACAACAGTAGCAGTTGACACAACAGTTGCTCCCGAGACAACAGTTGCAATTGACACAACTGTTGCAGAAGATGATGGTACAATCACAGTTTACTTCACAAACAACAGAGGTTGGGAAGAAGTTAACATTTACTATTGGGGCGGCACAGGTGCAGCATCCAAGGAGTGGCCCGGTCAGGCAATGACATTCTACAAGACTAACTCCTACGGCCAGGATATCTATTCCTATGAGATTTCCGCTGATGTTGACGGCGTAGTATTCAACGCAGGTCTTGATAAGGACCAGACAGTTGATGTTAAGGAACTCACAGATGGCTACGGCTTCTACTGCACAGAGCAGGTAGACGGCAAGTGGGCAGTAGAGTCCTTTGAGGTAGAGGTTCCTGTTGAGACAACAGTTGCAGTTGATACAACAGCAGCTCCCGAGACAACAGCAGCTCCTGAGACAACAGCAGCTCCTGAGACAACAGCAGCTCCCGAGACAACAGCAGCTCCCGAGACAACAGTAGCTCCTGAGACAACAGTAGCTCCCGAGACAACAGTTGTTCCCGACACAACAGTTGCTGACGAGACAATCACAGTTTACTTTACAGATTCCAGAGGTTGGGGTGCAGCATACATCTATGCATTCAACGGTGTAGAGGGCGAGACAGCTTCAAGCCATCCCTTTGGCGAATATCCCGGCACAGAGATGACATTCGTTAAGGCTAACTCTTATGGTCAGAATGTTTACTCCTTCGAGATTTCTGAGGACGTAGATTACATCAAGTTCTCCAACGGTCAGAAAGACGGCGTTAACAAGCGTACAGACAATGTTCCCAAGGAGCAGATTGCTGACAACGCAGGTTTCTATGCTGCCGATGAGTACGAGACAAACAAGTGGACAGTAGGCACATGGACATATGAGCCTGAAGTTCCCACAACAACAGTAACAGCAACAGACGCTCCCGAGACAACAGTAGCAGTTGACACAACAGCAGCTCCCGAGACAACAGTTGCTCCTGAGACAACAGCAGCTCCCGAGACAACAGTTGCTCCCGAGACAACAGCTCCCGAGGAGACAGAGCCTGAGGCAATCAAGGTTTATGCTATCAATTCCGCTAAGTGGGATGCAATGTGCACACACTTCTGGGGCGGCACAGGTGTAACAGATACCACATGGCCCGGCAAGACTATGACAAAGACAGGTGAGCAGGTTAACGGTTTTGATGTTTACGAGTATACATTTGAGGTTGCTCCCCAGAACATCATTTTCAATAACAACAACAAGGGCTCACAGACTGCTGACCTTACATTCCAGGCAGGTAAGTACTTTGACATCAAGGGCGGCAAGTGGTATGACTCTCTTGATGATGTTCCTGCTGTAGCAGCTACTGCAACAGACAGATACCTTGCAGGTTCCTTCAATAGCTGGAGTACAACTGCTAATGAGTTTATGCTTAAATCCGAGGGTGACAGTGTTGCTTACCTGGAGATTGAACTTAAAGCAAACACTACATATGAGTTCAAGGTAGTTCGTGAGGGTGCATGGACCAGCTATAACGGTACTATCACAAACACAGCAACAGGACTTCAGTTCAGCTCAAGTGTAGGCGGTAACGCCAAGATTACTACCAAGGCAGCAGGTACTTATGTATTTGCATTTGGTATGAACGATTCCAAGCTTTCCGTAACTTATCCCTGATAGGTACTGATACTCGGATTATTTAACTGAATAATCAGTGTGAGGCTGACCTTAATTGGTCAGCCTCTTTTTTCTTTTTGTTGCAGGATGATATTTAAATCTTGCTGTTTTGATTTTTTCTGATATAATGTGAGTAAAAGGGGATGAATTTATGCTTCTGTATGACATTACAAGTGATATATTGACTGCAAAGGTTTACGAGGGAGATCCTGCGCCCGAAATCCGATACATAAGTCAGATTGAATCAGGGGATGACTATAATCTGTCACAGTTTACTATGTGCAGTCATAACGGTACCCATATTGATGCACCTTATCACTTTGACCCGGATGGTGAAAAGATTGACGAGATGCGACTTTCCACTTTCTATGGCAAGTGTACTGTAGTGACAATCAAGGGAATTCTCACAGGTGAGGATATGGAAAAACTCCTGCCTTTCTGCAGAAAACGCCTTATTCTCCATGGTGACGGAGAGGCTTTTATTTCTCAGTCTGCGGCTGTGGTTATTGCTGACAGTGGAATTGTGCTTGTGGGTACAGACGGAATTTCTCTTTCAACAGACTTTGACGAGATGCGTGTACATCTTGAGTTTGCCCGTAAAGGTGTTGCCATACTTGAGGGACTTGACCTTAAAGGCATCAGAGATGGTGACTATACACTCTGTGCGTTTCCCATAAAACTTTCAGGTGCTGAGGCGGCACCTTGCCGTGCTATTCTCCTTGAGCAGGAAAAGGGCATCTGATATATTTTTATTCTTTGGAGGAATAATATTTGAAAAAACTTGTGATTTTTGACCTGGACGGTACTCTGGTAGATTCTATTTATGATTTGGCGGATTGTGTAAACTCTGCTCTCAGAGCGTATAATCTCCCTGAGAATACATTGGCAGAGTACTACTCTTTTGTGGGCAATGGTATAGAGAATCTTATCCGCACTTCTATGAAGTCACAGGGAAACAACGATGAACTTTACAGAAAAGTCCGTACTTTCTTTGATGAGGAATACAGACTGCATTGTAACGACAAAACCTGTGCATACAAGGGTGTGGCACAGATGTTATCAGCACTACAGGCTAAAGGGATAAAAACTGCGGTGCTGACAAACAAGGCTCACAACTTTGTGGAGGGAATCCTTGATAAGTGCTTCCCTGAACATAGTTTCTCCTTGGCTTGGGGACAGCAGGAGGGGATAGACCGAAAACCCTCCCCGCAGGGACTCCTTAAGATGATATCTGAATTGGGCTGTGACATATCCGAGTGCGTTTATGTAGGGGACAGCGAGGTTGATGTAAGAACTGCTGAGAACGCAGGTGTGGAACTTATCTGTGTTCTGTGGGGATTCAGAAGCAAAGAGCAGCTTATCTGTGCAGGTGCAGAATGTATGGTTGAAACAGCCGAAGAACTTCTGCAGAAGATTATTACAAAATAAATATATATAAGTGTGAGATAATATGAAAAGAAACTATCAGAAAGAACTTGATGTGCTTTTAGAGGAATTAAGGGGAAAGGGAGAGGTGCCTTCATTGCTTCTTCACAGTTGTTGCGCTCCTTGTTCAAGTTACGGACTGGAATACCTCTCTGAGTATTTCAATATAAATGTTTTCTATTATAATCCGAATATTTCTTCAGAAGAAGAATATAATCTGCGACTCTCCGAGCAGAAAAGATTGGTGGAGATGATGGATACAAAGTATCCCGTCACCGTTACCGAAGGAGAGTATGAACCCGAAGTCTTTTATGCTATGGCAAAGGGGCTGGAAAAATGTCCCGAAAGGGGAGAACGATGCCTCCGATGTTATGCTCTTCGACTTGAGCGTACCGCCGCCCTTGCAAAAGAGATCGGTGCAGACTATTTTGCAACCACTCTGACTCTCAGCCCACTGAAAAGTGCCGAGGCAATAAACACCATCGGTGAGGAGCTTGAGAAGAAGTATGGAGTAAAATATCTTTGCACCGACTTCAAAAAGAAAAACGGATACAAACGCTCTATTGAACTGAGCAGAGAATATGACCTGTATCGACAGAATTTCTGTGGATGCGTGTTCTCCAAAAAAAACACTTAAAGCCTTTCTTTCTACAGGAAGGCTTTTTGTTTTGTTAAATATTTGTCATATATTGATTTTTTTTCGGATATATATTATTATTAACATATTGTTAACAATTTACGGATTGTTACATAAAAAAGAGGTGGAAAATAATGAGAGCAGATGGTAAAAAGACAAAGAATGTCTTTCCTATGTACAAGGTTGCGGCACATATTATGAATAAGAGATATGATGCTATGAATATGATAACATTGGATATTCCTCTGGAGCCTATCCGTACATATCTTAATAAGAAGAAAAAAGAGGGTATCTATATGAGTCATATAGGCCTCTTTATTGCAGCATACTTGCGTACACTGTGTGAGTTTCCTCACCTTAACCGCTTTGTAGTAAACAAGAAGATTTACTCACGCACCGAAATTGCCGTGGGTATGGTTGTGCTTAAAGCAGGAGATATCAATAACGAAACTATGTCAAAGATGTACTTTGACCTGGAAGATACAAGTTTTGATGTACAGAAGCGAATCGAAGAGTTTGTCGATGATAACCGACAGTCAGGTGAAAACGGCACAGATAAGATTATCAATACACTTCTGAGCATTCCCGGTCTCCTTACGGTCGGTGTGGGACTCTTCAAGCTTATGGACAGATACGGACTTCTGCCCAAGGCAATCATTGATGTAAGTCCCTTCCATGAGTCCTTGCTTATTTCCAATCTTGCAAGTATCCGCACAAACCATATATATCACCATGTGTACGAGTTCGGTACAACAAGCGTTGGTATGACTATGGGAAATATGCGTGAGGTTCCTAAAACCAAAAACGGCGAGGTTGTGCTGGAAAGATGTATACCTATCGGACTTGTAATGGACGAGAGAATTGCCACAGGTGTGTATTTTGCTCAGGCATTCAGAAAGTTCAGAGATTACCTTGCCCATCCTGAGAAGCTGGAGACTCCTCCCGAAACCGTAATTCTGGACTTTGAAGGTCAGTATGACAAGGATAAGAAGAGAAGACAGAAACTTGCAGAGAAGAAAGCACAGAAAATGGCAGATTCTACCTCTGAGCAAAAAGAAAAAACTGTTGCAAAATGATAGAAACATAGAAAAAATAATCACAGTATTGTAACAGATGTTGTACAAATCTACTATCTTTTGTAACTGTTTGAGCTAAAAAACAAAAAACAGGCACACTTTAGCGTTTGTTATACTGCAAAAAAAGCAAAGTATACCTGGAGATAAAACAAGAAAAAGCCACCTTTGTAGAAATTAAACAAAAAAGGTGGCTTGTTTTTGTATATAAAACACTTGACTTTTTTGCAATATATGTTTTATAATGATAATGCTTAAAAAAGCATAATTTTAAAAGGAGGAACTATTATGTCCAAAACAAAGAAGATAATCAGCCTTGTTCTTGTAGCAATGATGATTATGGCAATGGCAACAGTTGCTATCGTTTCTACTTCTGCTCTTGCTGAAGGCGAGACATACATTGTTGCTGGTTCTGGTGCACTCTGTGGCTCCGAGTGGGATACTACAGACACAAACAACCAGATGACATGGAACGCAGAGAAGAGTGTATACGAGAAGGTGTACACAAACGTTGCTGCTGGTACTTACAACTACAAGGTAGTTAGAGGTACAACATGGGGTGACGCTTACACAGAGCTTGGCCCTGCTAACAGCATGGGTGATGACGGTGTTATCAATGTTGCTGAAGATGGTTCTACAGTTACTCTTGCTTTCAATGGTGGTAATGTAGTAATCACAGTTTCAGCTGCTCCTGTTGAGACAACAACAGCTGCTCCTGTTGAGACAACAACAGCTGCTCCCGTTGAG
>SVPX01000053.1 GCA_015065665.1 Oscillospiraceae bacterium
TAAGTTCTATGTAGGTTCAGGTCTTGCAAATATGTATGACCGTGGTCCTTCCGGTGCAAACAACAAGCCTGTTAACCAGTTCTCATGGACTAAGTCAAACGTTCCTTCCGGTCAGACATGGGTTGCAAAGGCTTATGTTCAGTACAAAGTAAACGGCAGTAATGAAGTTATCACGGTTTACTCTGATATTGTAGAAGCAACAAAAGAATAAGTTTAATGCGATAAACCGCTCCGCCTTTTTGGTGGGGCGGTTTTTTATCTGATGGCAACAGACATATGAATTATAAAGATAAAAAAAGGCAATGAAATAAGATGTGTTTTGTGTTATTCGTCAAAAAGCAGGGTGTGTTTTTGTATCAAAGGTAGAATATTTAAAATATGTTTGATTGTATGCAAAATTTATAGTAAAATTTAACTAAGAATAATTCTTTTTAGGAGGTTTTTCTATGAACCTGAAGAAAACCTTGAGTATATTATTGATTTTGTGTACGATTATCTCTGTTTTTGCGGCAGTTCCCTTTACTGCATCAGCAGCAAGAACTGAGGTTGCAGACACAGGTGCAAAGGTAGAGATTGAGGAAACAGGAGAGGGCATCTATGGTCTTGCTGACAATATTCAGCAGGGACAGATTCTCCAATGCTGGAACTGGTCCTATCAGAATATTGCCAAGAACATGAGTCTGATTGCACAGCAGGGCTTCTCTGCTATCCAGACTTCTCCTATTCAGGCTACCAAAGAGACAACAAGAGAGTTCTACAACTCTGTACAGAACTCATCCTGGGTTGTATATCAGCCTGTTTCTTTTGCTATTGAGCAGAACGATTTTAACGCTCTGGGCAAAAAGGCTGACTTTGAGTATATGTGCAGCGTTGCTCACAAATACGGCGTTAAGGTTATCGTAGACGTTATCTTCAACCATATGGCAAACGATATGTCGGGTAACACAATCCATCCCTGGATTCCTTCTGAGATCAAGGATAACCCTGATTGTTGGCACGATATAAGTCAGAATATTTATAACTTTGATAATCGTTACGATGTAACTCACTATTGTCTTACAGGTCTGCCCGACCTTAATACAGCAAATCCCATCGTACAGAATCATTGTATTAATCTGCTGAAAGAGGCTATAGATGCCGGTGCAGACGGCTTCCGAATCGATGCTGCAAAGCATATTGAGACAGACTGGGATGCAGATGGCACAAGATCTGACTTCTGGGGTAATGTTATCGGTGCGGCTAATACCTATGCACAGGAGACAAGAGGCTTCACTCCCTATTATTATGGCGAGATTCTGGGTGCTCCCGGTGGCGGTCTTGGCATTGAGGCTTACACAAGATATATGAGCTTTACCGATACAATCGGTAACAGCATCAGAGAAGCTGTCCTCAGCGGTAATGCTTCAGGTGCAGTTAACTCAGGAACAAGCTATGGTGCGCCTGCAAACAAGACGGTTCAATGGACAGAATCCCACGATAACTATAAGGATGACGGCACACAGTTTATCAGTGCTGACAATATCAATAAGGCATGGGCTGTTATCGGTGCCCGTAACGAGGTTTGCGGTATGTATCTTGCCCGTCCCGAGGATATAAACACAACCCTTATGGGCGAGGCTGACCATACATCATGGACTCTTCCTGTTGTAAAGGCTGTTAACAACTTCAAGAATCACTTTGTGGGACAGGGCGAGTATCTTTCTTCCTACAATCAACTTGCTTGTGTAGAGCGCGGTAACTCAGGTATGATTATCGTCAATACAGGTGGCACATTCTACAACGGAATGAGTGCTCCTGTACACACAATGGCAGCAGGTACATATACAGATGCAATCACAGGCAACACCTTTACAGTATCAGGCGGTTATATTACAGGTGACATCGGTGATACAGGTGTGGCTGTTGTATACAATGTTGCAGATGACGGCGAATTCACAAAGGGCCAGGTAACAGACGTTTCTATTTCAGGTTCATTCAACGGCTGGGACTCAAGCGCTGACAGGATGATTGCAATCGACCGTAACACAGTTACAACCTCAATGTATCTTGATAAGGGTACATATTCTTTCAAGGTTTCCACAACAAACGGCATCTGGTATGGTAATTCAGGTGTAATCGAGGACACAACAAAGGCTACATCCGAAACAGGATGGGCAATGTCCTCTGCAAATGCTGACGACTGTACTCTGGAAGCCTCAGGCGGTAAGTATACATTCACATTCAACGTAAGCACCGGTATGCTTGTTGTTGACTATGAGGATACAACAGATACAACTTCTTCTTTTTATCTGAAAGGCTCTTTCAATGACTGGGGCACAACCCATCCTATGGAATATATGGGCGGAGGAAATATTGTTGCAACAACAATTCAGCTTCCCGCAGGCACATATACCTTCAAACTCAATTACTCTGATATTGATGTATGGTACGGAAACTCCGGCACAATTACAGACACAACAGGCAGTGATGGTTGGGTTATGAACCCCGGTGACGGTGATTGTACTCTGAAGGCATCAGGCGGTGCATATAAATTCTCGTTTGACCTGTCAACACAGAAACTTACAGTTACAACTGATGCGGTTGTAGAGACAACTGCTACAGAATCCCCTGCCACCACAGCAGAACCTGAGGAAACAACAACTGCTCCTTCTGTTACTTCTGTATTCCTGAAGGGTTCCTTCAACGGATGGACAGAGGAGAATCCCATGTCAACTACATCAGTCCCCGAGGTTATCACAGCAACACTTAATCTTGAAGCCGGTTCATACACATTCAAGATTAACGATGGTGATACATGGTACGGAAACGATGGAGTAATAGAAGATACCACTGAGGCTACATCCGAAATCGGTTGGGAAATGAACGGCGGTGCAGGTGACTGTACTCTTGAGGCTTCCGGCGGTACATATATCTTCAATTTCAATACAACAACAAAATTTTTGGTACTTCTTCATATCCCCGCAGAAACCGACCCTCAGGAGACAACATTCACAGTAACCTTCAAGGATTACAACGGAATGATTCTCTCTGAGCAGAAGGTGGACAAGGGTATGGCGGCAAAGGCACCTGCAGATCCTACAAGAGAAGCAGATGCACAGTATACCTACACATTCAAAGAGTGGGATACAGACTTCAGCAATATTACAGAAAACACAGTGGTAACTGCTGTTTATGATTCAAAGGTTAATGTTTATACAGTTGCATTTATGGATGCAGACGGTACAGTTATTTCGACTCAGCAGGTAGAGTACGGCAACGCTGCTCAGGCACCTGAGGTTTCCGAAAAAGATGGACTTGTATTCACAGGCTGGGATACTGCATTTGATTGCGTTACAAAGGATATTACAGTAACTGCAACTTACAGAAACCTCGGTGAAGTTTACATCATTAAGTTCGTAGACTATGACGGCACAGTTCTCAGCACTCAGGAGATTGAGGCAGGCGGCACTGCAGTTGCACCCGAAATCCCCGAGAGAGAGGGTTATGTGTTCCTGGGTTGGGACAAGGCCTTTGATAATGTGAAGGAGAACCTTGTTATCACTGCAACCTATGCAGAAGCGGCAATCTTCCTTATGGGTTCTTTCAACGAATGGCAGAAGAATAATCCTATGATTCCTGTAGAGGATGATAGCGAGGTTGTTTCTGTTACACTTGACCTTGAACCTGGTACATATTATTTCAAGATTCTTCAGAATACTGATTGGTTCGGTAATCCCGGTATTATTGAGGATACCACAGACAAGACCTCGGCTGATGGTTGGGCAATGGAGGTTAACCTTGACAACTGTACACTTGAGGCATCAGGCGGTTTGTATGAATTCAGATTCAATACAGTAACAGGTACGCTGATTGTTCTGTATACAATACCTACATATACAGTTACATTTGTGGACTATGATGGTACAGTACTCAGCACCCAGCAGATTGAACAGGGCAAGAACGCAAAATCTCCCGATTATCCTGAGAGAGAGTCAAATGTCCAGTATACTTACATCTTCTCGGGCTGGGACACAGAATACACAGATGTTCGCAGCGACCTGACAGTAACTGCTACATACGCATGTATTACAAACAAGTACACAGTTACATTTGTTGACCATGATGGTACAGTTCTCAGAACACAGCAGGTTGAGTACGGCAATGCTGCTGTTGCCCCTGCTTCTCCCAACAGAACAGGTTACACTTTCTCAGGTTGGGACAGTGCATTCAGCACAATTACAGGTGACCTTACTGTTACGGCTCTGTACAGAAAGAAAGCAGAGTCAATTGTAATTACAACAGGCTCACTTAAGATTGATATCATCAGCGGTACAGGTTTCAAAATTTCAATCAATGGTAGTGCAGAGCGCCGTCAGGGTGTGAACTATTTTAATTCACAGGTTGACTACAACTCAACCGTTACAATCACAGCAAACACAGTTGCTGACAGAGCGTTTATCGGTTGGGTTGACTCTACAAACGGCAGAATTCTCACAACAAATTATACATATACTTTTACGACAACTGGTAAGGATTATCTGAAGGCTCTGTATGTAACCGAATACGCAGATATCAATACGGTAATGTTTGTAAACGATAAGGCTGCAAACGGAAACGGACAGATTCTTGATATGCAGTATTATGTAGCAGGAGAACAGATTCAGTATCCCGATGCCCCTACACAGGTTGGTTATGTATTTGATGGCTGGAATATGACAGATGATCAGATTCAGGCTGAACTTGAAAAGGGCAACGATGTTACAATCCTTGCAAAATGGATTGCCCGTCAGGAGTATGTTGATGTTGAGGTTATCGGTGGAAACATAACCAAGGGATCAACCAATGCAGCAGGTCAGTATCGCATTTATACTGCTATTAATCTTGTAGCAGACAATGCTCCTGCAGGTAAGAAGTTCGCATACTGGACAGTTAACGGCGAAGTTAAGAGTTATGCTGCTGAGTTCAAGTGTTATCCCACAGGTGCAGTTACAATTGAAGCAGTATTTGTTGATGCAAATGAAGAGATAGAGTACAATGTAATTGTAAATGTGGATGCTGTTGATACAGAAACTGATGCCGACAAGAATGTATTTATCTTCAGTTGGTATGTTCCCGAGGATGAAATGGGAATCACCTATGAGAAATCCGGTATCCTTGCAGTCAACAAGGCTAACTATACAGGAAGCAACCTGGTAGTAGGTACAACAGACACAAGTGTATACGACAGATCCCCTGCGGGTACGACTGCGGCAACGGCAGTAGGAACATTCGCATGGACCAAAACTGATGTTACAGAAGGTCAGATCTGGGTAGCGGTAGCATACGTTCAGTATGTAACTGCATCAGGTGAAAAGTTTATTGTATACTCCGATGTAGTTGAGGCTGTCAAGTAAATAATAATAAACACTTAAACCCCACTCCTGAAAGGTGTGGGGTTTTTTGTGTATATTTGTTTACAACCTGAGTATGTGGTGCTAAAATAAAAGCACAGGTTTTTTAAGGAGCGTATTTTAATGAGTGAAAAAATCGACCGCAGTCAAATTAAAAGCCTTATCAAAAGGGCAACGGACCTTGATGCGGCATACAAAAAACTTATAGATTCCGAAAGTGAGCAGATTATGTCTGTCAGAAAAGCCGCACAGGCTCTTTATGATGACAGACTTAAAACGGTCCTTGAATCTATGGATACAGAGCATCTGGCAAAGGGAAAGCAGGGCATAAGGGTTTCTCTGTTTACAGATGCAGGAATAAAGAATATATGGCAACTTTCCCGGATGTCCTATGCTCAGATAGAGGCAATAAAGGGTGTGGGGGCACAGACTGCCCAGAAAGTCACAGAAACCGTAAAGCAGATTGTTGAGAATACAAAGGAAAATCTTCGTGTAAGAATAAATGCAGATAATCCTGTGAAAGCAGATACAGATCTTGTGAAAGCTCTGTATATTATGATTTACTCAAAGCCTCTGAGAGAAAAGGCAAAGGGAATATACGAGGCAAACCACAAGCCTCTTATGGCAGAGATAGAATTGTCAAAGAAGGCCTCCTCTGCTATTTCATGGCTCTTTGCTTCAAAGAGCAAAAAGGCATCTGCTTCTCAGAATGCACAGTTACTTGCTCAAAGGTTGTCAGGAGAATTTGGCTCAACAGAGATTTTTGTAGAGTACAACGGACTTCTGGACGCACCTGAGAGCGTGTTTATGGCAGATTTTATTATGAATTCTGCCGCTTACTACTCCGCTTTGGAGCAGGTAGGACAGGGACTTAATGTGGCACAGAGTAACGAGGATATGGGGTTACCTGCCCAGCTTGTAAGAGAGATTGAAGCTCATCCTCTTGATTTGCAGTATCTGAAGGCAACTTTGAGAAGTTATCAGACCTTCGGTGTAAAATACATAGTTCATCAGAAGCGTACACTCCTTGGTGACGAAATGGGCCTTGGTAAGACCGTACAGGCAATTGCGGCTATGGCGGCACTAAAGGCGGAGGGCGTTACTCACTTTATGGTTGTGTGTCCTGCCAGTGTGCTTATCAACTGGTGCAGAGAAATTGAAAAGCACAGCACACTTATGGTCACAAAAGTTCACGGCGGTGACGAAGAAGCTCTTTTGCATTGGCGTAAAAACGGAGATGTGGCGGTTACAACTTATGAATCCATCAGCCGCTTTACTATGCCCGAGAAATTCCGTATTGGTATGATAATTGCTGACGAGGCTCATTATGTAAAGAACCCCTCAACCCAGCGTACAAAGGCTCTTGTGACACTTCTTAATCAAACTGAGAATGTGTTGTTTATGTCAGGTACACCCCTTGAAAACAGAGTTGATGAGATGTGCTTCCTGTGTAAGTGCCTGCAGCCTGAGGTGGCACAGGAGTTGGAGAGGGTAAAGTACATCTCCACAGCAGAGCAGTTCAGACAGGAACTTGCACCTGTATATCTCAGACGTACAAGAGAAGATGTGCTTACTGAACTTCCCGACCTTATCGAGAAAGAACAGTGGTGCGTAATGAGTGACAAGGAGACCGCCGAATATCGCAAATCTGTACTCAGCGGTAACTTTATGGCTATCCGTCAGGTGTCCTGGCAGATGGATGATATGAGGGATTCCTGCAAGGCTCAAAGACTCCTTGAAATTTGTGATATGGCAAAGGCTGAGGGCAGAAAGGTGATTGTTTTCTCCTTTTTCAGAGAAACCCTCACAAAGGTGCAGAGCCTTCTCTCTGACAGATGTATGGAGGTTATCACAGGTGCTGTAAGCCCTCAGAGAAGACAGGAGATTGTAGATGAGTTTACAGCCGCACAGCCGGGTGCTGTGCTTATCAGCCAGGTTCAGGCTGGAGGTACGGGAATCAATGTACAGACCGCTAGTGTAATCATTTTCTGTGAGCCTCAGATAAAGCCTTCTATTGAGAATCAGGCGATCTCCCGCGCATACAGAATGGGACAAGTAAGAGACGTTATGGTACACAGGCTCCTGTGTGACGAAACTATAGACGAGCGTATGCTTGAGATTCTTCGCAACAAGCAGATTGAGTTTGACAACTTTGCTGATGAATCTGTTGTAGGCGAAGAGGGTTTACAGGCAGAATCCGCATCGTCTGAATCCTGGATTACAAAGATGGTAAGAGAAGAGCAGGAGAGATTGTCTGCACAACAGAATTAAGAATTGCATAACAAAAAGGGTACGAAACCTATAAGGCTTCGTACCCTTTGATTCTTTTGTGATTAATCCTGCCAGTAATCTGTATGTTCAATTCCTATGTTCTTTGCTTTGAACACAGGATCCTTGCCTGCTTTACGCTGTCTTAGATAATCATCAAGAGCCTTGAATGCGTAAGTTCCCATAATCAGGATAACAGGCATATTGATGAGAGTCATACCGCCCATAAATACATCTGAAAGATTCCACAGTAAATCAGCACTGAGACCTGCGCCAACAAAGATAAGCAGGGATGCAACAATGCGGTAAACAGTCATAAAGACTTTGCTTGGCTGTTTGCCGAAAAGGTAATTGAATGCTTTTTCTACATAGAATAGGTTGCCAAGGAGAGTTGTAAAGGCAAACAGCACCATAGCAACAGTAATAAAGATAGGACCTGCAACACCGAGAGTTTTCTGCATAGCTGCCTGTACATAAGGGGCGCCTGACATTTCAGCGGTGGGTTCAATGCCTGAACTCATACACATAAATGCAGTTGCTGTACTTACCAGCAGAGTGTCGATGAATACGGAAAGAATCTGTACAAGACCTTGTTTTACAGGGTGAGAAACTTCTGCTGAAGCTGAAGCGTTGGGAGCAGAGCCTACACCTGCTTCGTTAGAGAACAGACCTCTTTTGATACCCAGCATTACACAGGAACCTGTGAATCCGCCAAATATTGCAGTAAGGTCAAAAGCCTCTGTGAAGATGCGTGTGAAAATATCAGGGAGAAGTCTGATGTTTATAATGGAGATAACAAGTGCAACAAGGATGTAAGCAAGGCCCATAATGGGAACAATTGCAGTAGTTGCGTTTATAAGTCTTTTGCCGCCGCCGAAAAGACAGAAGCAAACCAGCACAGCAGTAATAAGACCGATAATCCAGGGAACAATGTTTACCTCTGTGTTGATAACAGGGAGCTTTACATTGAAGTTGTAGAACTCATAAGCAGAGAAGGTAGACTGAAGATTGTAGGATGCAAGCATATTGAAGCCTACTCCGTAAGTGACAATAAGTAGAAGTGTGAAGATGATTGAAAGCACACGGTTTTTTGTTGCCACTTCAATGTAATATGCAGGGCCGCCGTAGCATCCGTCAGGACCGTTTTTCTTGTAAATCTGTGCAAGAGTACTCTCTACAAATGCAGAGGCACTACCCACAAGGGCAACAACCCACATCCAGAATACAGAGCCAAAACCGCCTAAGCAAAGTGCAGTGGAAACGCCGATGATGTTGCCTGTGCCTACTCGGGAGGCTGTGGAAACCATCAGAGCCTGAAAAGAGGATACAGAGTCTTTGCCTTTTGGCTTTTCTGTTACAGAGCGGATTTGTTCTCCAAGAAGTCGGAACTGAACCCCCTTTGTACGAAAGGTAAAGTACAGACCACCAAGCACCAGCACTATGATAAGTATGTAGGTGTACAAGGCATCGTTGATGTGTGAGATGATATTGTTTAACATTTTTTTCTCCTATATTTAGATAATTAAACAAAGTATACACAAAATACTAAAATCTGTCAATTTTCTATGTGGTGATTAGCTAAAACTGTGTTGAAAATTCCAAGGGAATATGATAATATAATTATGGGTTGTTGTGCAACCTGCTGTTTATTCTATCAAAAGGAGGAATAGAGATGAAACTCAGACGATTTGTTGTAACAGTAATTGTTCTGATTGCAATTTTGTTATGCCCTGTGTCTGTTGCTGTACAGGCAACTGACGAAGCATACTATACCGAGCGTCAGGCAAAGCCATCTCTTGCACCCCTTGGATACGATATCAGATATCTTGATAAATATATGGATGATTGTGATGTGTTCAAAGAATACATTATTTCCGAAGCAACATCCTTCAACGAAGTTATTGATATAAAAGACTACAATCTGCCTGTTGAAGATAAGGTAATTGAGGCAATAGCTGTTGTTCTGTATAAGGAAGCACCGGAGCTGTTCAATATCGACAGCATTTCGTATTCATACATAGGAAACACCCTGTATAACATTCATATCAAGTATCTGTATACTCCCGAGGAATACTACGCTATGTTGGCGGAGTGTGAGGCTGTTGCAGACAGAATTCTCAGAGATATCAAGGCAACACCTACTCTGACACAAGCGGAGATTGCACTTCTTATTCACGACAGACTTGCAGTAAACTGTACCTATGACCAGAAAATGCAGAATGTGAATAAGTTTGATATTTATGGTGCTTTGGTGGATGGACTTGCCGTGTGTGAGGGATACACCAAATCCTACACATATCTTCTTGCGAAAATGGGAATTAAAAGCGAGTTTTGTGCATCCAACGAACTTAAGCACGCCTGGAATATCGTTTATGTTGATGATAAGCCATATCATGTGGATGTAACCTGGGATGATATCGGAATTGCAGCAGGTGAGGTGTATCACGATAACTTCCTGCTTTCTACAGATGCTCTTTACAGAGGCGGTTCGGATTTCTTTATCAATGCTCATGTTGCATCAGATTACAACAACGCTCCTCAGGATACAACCTACGATAATTATTACTGGAAGAACTCATATACAGAGATTCAGCTTATCAACGGAGAACTCTATTATCTGGACGGCAAAAAAGAAATAATCTATAAATACACAGGGGGAGAGCCTGAAGAAATATTCAAGGGAAGTGCCCGTTGGAATAAGTACTGGAACTGCTACGGCAGATTGTCAAGTGATGGGGAAGCCCTGTTTTATTCAACCAATACCTCTGTGCATTTTTTAGACCTTGATACCCGTCAGACTTCCTTTGCATTTGAGCCTAAAGAGGTAAAGGAGCAGGGCTTGGAGATATACGGCTTTATGTATAAAGACGGATTGCTTATCTGTGACCTGGCGGCTACGAATAACTATTTCAACACAGGAGTGCTGAGAGTCATCGGAAAGTACGATCCTGCCACACTGGTATCCCCTGTAACTCCTGTTTCTGTTGTGGTGGCAAGTTCACCTGTGAGAGGATATTACATTATAGGAGAAGAATTGGATACGACCGGTCTTGAACTGGAAGTAACCTATTCTGACGGAAGCAAAAAGCGAGTCAAAGAGGGAATTACCATTCACAGTTACGACCCATATAAAACAGGTAAACAGCTTGTAGTCGTCTCTTGTCTGGATACCCTTATTGAATATGAAATCATTGTTTGTCCCAAGGGCGATGTTAACCTGGATGGTACTGTGAGCGTAGCTGATGCAACAGCTGTGCAGAAGTATCTGGCTTCAATGGCGGTGTTCAATTCTCTGCAGAAGAAAGCCGCAAATGTAAATGGAGATGAAGTTATAAGTATCTCCGATGCAACAATGATACAGAAACACATAGCAGGACTTCTGACTATAGAATAATATTAATAAAAAACTAACAGGACTTCGGTTTTATCTGAAGTCCTGTTTTATTTGCCTTAGTTATTTTATTGTGTAGGTTTTGTAGGTTTCACCCTCAAGGTCTTTCCAAAGGAAGGTGTTGTCCTCAAAAATCATATAACTGTGAGGGGAGTTTTCTTTGGGGATAGAAACCGAGCCCGGGTTAATGTAGATGTGAGTGGGGAATTCCTCGCAGACAGGTATGTGGGTATGTCCGTGGAGGAGAATGTCACCCGGCTTTATTGCAGGAAGATTTGCGTTGTTCCAGTTGTGGCCATGGGTGACAAAAATAAGATTTTTGTCTGTAGGAATAAGAGCGTAGTCTGCAAGTACAGGGAAAGAGAGCACCATCTGGTCCACCTCAGCCTCACAGTTACCGCGGACAGCAAGTATGGTATCCTTAAGGGGGTTGAGCATTTCGATAACCTTTTTGGGTGCGTAGTCTTTTGGCAGGTCGTTTCTGGGACCGTGATAGAGGATGTCACCCAGAAGGAGAATTCTGTCAGCTTTTTCTTTTTTGAAGTTTTCAAGGAGCTTTTCGCAGTAATATGCGCTTCCGTGAATATCAGATGCTATAAACCATTTCATATTTATTGTCCTTTTCTTTTTATTGAAGATTAATTATATTATGTATCCTTGTATAAATCAATACTTTGTGCTTAGTGCTAATCCACATAGACATAAGGTTTTATATTTTTAAACTTACTTTCACCTATACCGCTGATTTCAAGCAGCTCATCTACCGATGTGAACCCGCCTGTATCCTCTCTGTAATCTATTATTTCCTGAGCCATAAACTCCCCGATTCCCTCAAGCACCATAAGCTCTTCTTTTGTGGCGGTGTTAAGGTTAATTAGTACGGACTCTGTCTCACCTGTTATAATAAGTTTTTCTTTGTCTTTGTCTGAGACATAGATAACTTTTGCGGAATTATCTATAGAGGGTGTGAAAAAGCAAGTTGTTATCAAAGCACAGCCAAAGAATAAAAATGCAAGTGCAATCAGTAGCACTTCGGGCTTTACGGGTGTTTTCTTCATATTAATCACCGAGATTATTATATCTTATCTGATTATGTTTTTCAATAATCCCTACACATAAACTTGTTAGAAAAGGTTGTTTGAAAAGTTATCTGATGTGTGATATAATAAAAGATAATGTTTTTAGTAAAGGAATTAGTATTATGGATTTTGTAGCAAGATTATCACAGGAATTCAATATAAAGCCTGAATATGCAGGCAACATTATCGCCCTTCTTGATGAGGGCAACACCATTCCCTTTATTGCCCGATATCGTAAGGAGATGCATGGCTCTATGGATGACCAGGTTATCCGAGAGTTTGCAGAGCGACTTGAGTATCTCAGAAATTTTGTTGCCCGTGCACAGGAGATAACAGAACTTATTGATGCTCAGGGCAAACTGACAGATGAGATAAAGGAGTCTATTCAGAAGGCAGAAACTATGGCTGACCTTGAGAATATCTACAGACCTTTCAGACCTAAGAGGAAAACCCGTGCATCCGTTGCTAAAGAAAAGGGACTGGAGCCTCTTGCAGAGTATATCCTTGCACAGGAGGATGAGGAATCTTTCCCCATTGATTTAGCAGAAAAATATGTGGATGCAGAAAAGGGCGTAGAAACTCCCGAGGATGCTCTGCAGGGTGCTTTGGATATTATTGCAGAGGTTTGCTCTGATAACCCGGATATCCGCAAACGACTTTTCAATCTTATCTGGGTAAACGGTATTGTAAAGAGCGTTGCAACTGACGAGGAAGCAGACAGCGTATACACAGGTTACTATGCGTTCTCTGAGCCTGTAAAGAAAATAAGCGGCCACAGAATCCTTGCCATCAACCGGGGTGAGAGAGAAAAGTTCCTGAAAGTTACAGTAGAGATTGAGGATGAAAAGCCCCTCAATATGATAAAGAGAGTAATGGTAAAGGGTGCATCTCCCTGCTCTGAGGCGGTTATGACTGCTTGTGAAGATGCATATACAAGACTTCTTCTGCCTTCTGTTGAGCGTGAGGTAAGAGCAGAGCTTACAGAGAATGCCTCTGTTGCGGCTATGAAACTTTTTGCCACAAACCTGCATCAGCTTCTTATGCAGCCTCCCGTAAAGGACAAGGTGGTAATCGGTCTTGACCCCGGTTATCGTACAGGTTGCAAGGTGGCAGTAGTTGACGGCACAGGCAGAGTGCTGGACACAACGGTTATCTATCCCACTCATTCTGAGGCGAAGGTGCAGGAGTCAAAGACAAAACTCCTCACTCTTATTAAGAAATACGGCGCAAATGTGCTTTCTATCGGCAACGGTACAGCAAGTAAAGA
>SVPX01000054.1 GCA_015065665.1 Oscillospiraceae bacterium
ATACTGGTGTTGATATTACGATGTAGTATACTATGATTTATGAGAAAACTGAAAGAATTCGCTTTTCGCAGTCCGGTGGTGAATAAAGAAATTCGTCCATATGGTCACCTTCAAAAAAGTATCTGGGTTTTTGAGGGCTGTACTTATAGTCAAAGGTTTCCACAATAATAAGTTTCACTTTCATTTTTTCGGGGATGATACTCTTTATGTAAACACTTGCCTGTTGTCCCACCCTGACAGAATCCTTACTCTCTGCAAGTCCTGCAAGGTTGGGGGCAAGTTCCACAAAAGCTCCGTAATTCTCAATACTGCGGATTACTCCTGCAACGGTTTCTCCTGCTCTGAACTCACTTGCATTCTCCTGCCATGTGCCGAGAAGCTCCTTATGGCTCAGGCTGATTCTGCCGTTTTCTATGGATTTTATCACAGCTTTTATGTCCATTCCCACTGTAAATCTCTCACTGGGATGTTCAATCCTTGACACAGATATGGCATCAATAGGCATAAGTGCCACAATACCGCAACCAATATCCGCAAAAGCACCGAAGGTTTCAAGATGAGTTATTCTGGCATTTACCACATCCCCTACCCTCAGGGTGCTTACATAGTCATCCATACATCTGCGCTGGGCAATTTCTCGTGACAAAGTGGCAACTGTTGCCCCGCTTTCGTCCCTGTCAAAACCTGTTATAACAAAACTCACAGGTCGGTTGACTCGTGAGATTACTGCAATATCCCTTACTCTGCCCTCTCGGATTCCCAAGGCTCCCTCTTTTCTTGGGATAACTCCCTTGATACAGCCCAGGTCAACAGTGAGATTATGGTTTGCATCACAGACAGTTGCCCTTGCCTCCAGTATTTTCTGCTCCCTGTATGCTTCACACAGGGTAGTTATACTCTCCATATACACATTGTTCTCCTGATTCTCCATAAGACAACCTTCAGGTAAAAATCCCGTCATATTTTCAGCCTCCGCAAAATTTTCTTTTATGCTTATTTCTATGATTGAAACTTTTTTTATATTCCTGTGCTATATACATATTTATCTATTGAAAAAATTGCTTTTATGCTGTAAAATAAGTATGTATATGTTTTTATATAAAACAAGGAGGTAAGTATGAAAAAGATTATTGCTATGGCTCTGCTTTGTGTGATGATTCTTACACTCTGTGTTTTCACAGGATGTAAAGGCTCTGAGGGCGCAACTCCCGATGAAGCAAGTACAAACACTCAGGTAACTGAGACAACAACAGAAACAACTCAGACAGAAGCAGAAACAACTGCTACTGAAGCTGTTACAACAGAAGCTAAAGAAGAAAACAAACCTCAGCCTGAAAAGACAAAACCTGCACAGAATGAGCAGACAGTCCGTCCTGATGACGGGGGTAACTCTGTATCAGGCAAACCTGCTGACAGAGAAGAAAGCGACAAAACCGCTACCATCACAGTAGGCGGCAAGGATTACACAGTTAACGTTGGCGACAGGGTAGTTTACACCTGCTATCTCAAGACTCCCAAGGCTATTGAGAATATACAGGCAACTCTCACATATGATGACTCTGTACTCTGGCTCAGACAAGGCAAAGCAAAAGAGATGTTTCCCAACCTCAGCGGTACAATCTACAATGCAAATATAACAGGCACAGTACTGTTCAACGCAACTGAACCTATGGAGGGTTATGACTTCACAGGCAAGGGTGTGCTTGTAACACTTAACTTTGATGTTGCTAAAGAGGGTAAAACAGAAATTGCAACAGCAATTGAGTTTATGGATGAGCTTGGCGGCAACTCCTATGTTGACAACTTCTCTATCGTTGGTAATATCACCATTACAGAAACTCTCTCCTGAGTTTTTGGGTGATTATATAAATGGAAAAACCGAAAGGAAAGAAACTTATGAAACTTAAAAGACTTATCTGCATCGTACTGGTTACACTGCTTACAGCAGGTTGCACATTTGCGCTCACAGGTTGTGGCGATACAGGCTCAACCGACACAACAGGTAATGTTGACACAACCACAGGAAAGTATCCCAGACCTGCTGTGAATGCTAATGTTAAGCACGACACAGAGAACAAGGTTGGTTATCAGCTTGAGATGCCTGCAGAGGGTGAAGAGATTGCTATCCTCCACACATCTATGGGCGACATCACATGGAGATTCTTCCCCGAGAATGCTCCCAAGGCAGTTGAAAACTTCATTACACTTGCAAAAGACGGCAAGTACGACAACACAATATTCCACCGCGTAATCAAGGACTTTATGGTTCAGGGCGGTGACTATGAGAACCACAACGGCACAGGCGGTACAAGTGCATTTGGCTCAGCATTTGAAGATGAGTTCTGTGACACACTTTATAACATCCGCGGTTCTGTTGCTATGGCAAACTCAGGTGTAAACACCAACGGCAGCCAGTTCTTCATCAACCAGGCAGGTGCTGACACATTCAGCACAGACGGCCTTGACTACGATGCAACATACGAATACTACACAGGTGTTTACAACCAGTGGGTACAGCAGTACGGTGCAAACTTTGTTGCTCAGTATCAGAATGCTGATGACTTTATCAACGGCTACATCGGCGGTATCTTCCCCCTGAGCTATGCTATCTCAGATGAGGTTATGAACCTCTACAAAGCAAACGGCGGTAACATCCACCTTGACGGTCCCCTCAGAGCAAAGGGCGGTCACACAGTATTTGCACAGGTTATTGACGGTATGGACGTTGTTGATGCTATTGCAGCAGTAGAAGTAAATACTGAGGACAACAAACCCCTGGAGGATGTTAAGCTTATCTCAGTTGAAATCACAACTTACAAGGCTCAGTAATAATCAACTTCATAGAGGAGTGATACTATGAACTCTATCCCCGTTGTTGCCATAATGTACGACTTTGACAAAACTCTCAGCACCCGTGATATGCAGGACTTTGCCCTGATACCCAGTCTGGGAATGGAAAGTTCACAGTTCTGGAAGCTTTCCAACGATTTTGGCAGAGAGCAGAAGATGGACGGAATACTAGCGTATATGTATATGTCTATCCGTGAGGCAAGGCGTCACGGAACACCTCTCAGACGGGAGGCACTTCTGAATCACGGAAAATCCGTAGAGTTCTTTGATGGAGTTGAAAGCTGGTTTGACAGAATCAACACCTACGGCAGAGAACAGGGAGTACAGATTGAGCATTACATTATCTCCTCGGGAATGAAAGAAATAATCGAAGGCACACCTATCGCAGAAGAGTTCAAGGAAATCTTCGCCTGTGAATACTATTTTGACGAGAACGGTGACGCGGTATGGCCTAAAACAGCAGTTAACTACACCAACAAAACCCAGTTTGTTTATCGTATAAACAAAGGTGTTCTTGATGTATCAAACGACGAGGACCTGAACCGCTCAATGCCCGATGATTCCAAGAGAGTACCATTCTCCAATATGATTTACATAGGAGACGGTCTTTCGGATGTGCCATGTATGAAAATGATGCAGGCTTACGGCGGAACCTCAATTGCTGTTTATCCCAAGGGCGATAAGCACAAGGTTGAGGAACTTCTTCTTAAAGACAGAGTTAACTTTATCTTCCCTGCTGATTACTCTGAAGGCGGAGAACTTGAAAGCACAATGAAGAGTATCATCCGCAAAATCGCAATCTGCGATACTCTGACTGATATCAACCAGGCACAGCTTAAGAGCATCACAGAATCTAAGTAAAATATATCCGCAGTATCCTGCTATGAGATACTGCGGATTTTATTTTCCTCTGATTGACAAATAGTCGTAATATAAATATAATTATACTGCATTATTAATAAGGAGGAATCCTATGAGCAAACTAACAAAACCAATTTCAAGAGTTGCCAAATGGGATAACGCAAAATTCTTTCTGATTTTCTGCGTTGTTTTCGGTCACTCTATGTCATCTTCATTTATGAGCAACGGCCCTGCAATGAAGTTTGTTGAGCTGTGTCTTTACTCGTTTCATATGCCAATGTTCATTTTCATAGGCGGACTGTTCGCAAAGAAAACCGTTGACAGCGTACCCTTCAGATACGAAAAGGTAATTTCTTATCTGCTGTTGAGTCTGTTTATGAAGATTCTGAACTTTGCAACAAAGCTTATTATGACAGGTAAGGCTACATTTGATTTGCTCAGCGACAACGCTGTGTCTTGGTATATCTTTGTAACGGCAATACACATTATGATTGCACACTTGCTGAGAAACTGCAAACCCTGGAAGATACTTACGGCAAGTTTCGTAATCGCGGTACTTATCGGCTATGTTGACGAAATCGGAAATGTGTTTGTTCTCTCCCGGATTATCGTATTCTTCCCCATCTTCTATATGGGATATATACTTGACTCAGAGAAACTTCTTGCTTTTCTGAACAAGACCTGGGTTAAAATCTGCTCGGTGTTCATCCTTATTGTAATATGGGGCGGTTTCTATTTAACAATCGACAAAGCATACTTCTTAAGAAGACTATTTACAGGCAACAACCCCTACTATGAATTCAAAGGAACTCTCCACTTGCTGGGCGGTCCCATCAGAATTCTCAGTTATATCATCACAATTCTGCTGGGTGTGGCTCTGCTGTCACTTATTCCAAACAAGAGAATCCCTGTTCTCACCTGGTCGGGCTCAAGAACACTTACTGTATATGCATTCCACAGGGCTGTACAGTATATTATCGGTTACGGATTCTTTGATCAGATGTTTAAAAGTACACTTCCCAGATTCCTCTTACCTATTCTTCTTCTCTATGCATTGATCCTTACACTTGTACTATCACTCAAACCCTTTGAGTATATTCTGTGGCCCTGTATGCATTGGGATAAACTCTTCGGACCTCTTATGAACTGGTTCAGAAAAGACGAATTCAAAACAAACAAATAAATACAGGATATAAAAAACAGCCTCTTTCTTAATCGAAAGAGGCTGTAATTTTATGCGTTTTTGGCTTTATACAAACTCATCTGAGAAGATAAAATTACTTATTCTCCCACTGGTTTGTCTGGTTGTTGTATGCCATACCAATCTGAACATCAAGGTCAGCTGTCTGAGCAGCATTACTACCAATGTTGAAAACAACTTTCTTGTACATAGCACCTGTGGAATCGTTACCCAGAGCAATTCTGTAAAGGTTGCCGCCTACGTTCTCCATCTGGTCGCCGGGCCATACAGAACCGCTGTTGTCAGACCAGTAGTGGCAGTATGCTGTACCCCAACCTGCTGCATCTCTCAGGTAGATGTAGTTACCTTCATCAGGATCAGGACCGGGATTGGGAGTTGTAGGTGTGGGACCGGGAATTACGGGGACATCAAAACCATCTACAGGGAACTTGGTAACATCTACGAAGTCAGAGAGGAAACCGTTCCATGAACCTGTAGACATATCATAAATAGCAAACTCACCGGGAATAGACAGGTTTTCTGTCTGTGCGCCACCATTATCATTGAAGATAATCATGTTAGCTTCATCGTGAACGATTGCGAAGTAGTAGTTACCCATTGCCTGCTGGAGAGGCTCACCGGGCCATGTGTTGTGGGGGTTACCGCCATCAGTCCAGTTGTGCTGGTAGGGAGTTGCGTAAGTATTGTTTGCAAGAATAATGATCTTGCCCTCAATCTGAGTGAGGTCGATTGTGTTATCATCGGGAGTTGTAGCAACTGTTGTAGGCTCAACGGGATCATCATCGATGGGCTTAGTTGTTACAGGCTGTGTGGGAACATCAGGCTCATCGGAACCGGAAACCTTGATCTTCTCACCGATTGCGTAACCGGAATCAAGTTCTGCAACATACTTCTGGATAGCAGTTGCATCCTTGATATTAACTACACCGCTTTCGTCTACATCAGCTGCAATCTCAGCCTTGTCTGTGATTGTCTCAATCTCAGCAGAAACCTTCTGAATGAGAGTTGCGTCCTTGATGTTAACAACCTCGCTAAGGTCAGCATCACCAAGAATTACATAAACAGCAGGATCAACAGGCTTAGCTGTTGTAGGCTGTGTTGTGGGCTTAGCTGTTGTAGGCTGTGTTGTGGGTTTAACTGTTGTGGGGATTTCCTCCTGAGTTGCCTCAACAAGGATTGTGCCGTGAGCACCGGAGTTGAATGTTACGGAACCGTTCTGAACAACTGCTGTCTTGCCGTCATATGCGTTGCGAACTGTTGTACCGTTAGCAAATACACCGTTTACAGAGAGTGTGATGTTAGCGTTATTGTTAGCACCAACTACACATGCTACCTGGTCGGTAACACCGTTCTTGCTGTATGTACGAGCAAATGCTGTACCGGAACCTGCGGAGAGGGACTTGTGAGAACCTGCACCAACTGCAATGTGGTTGTTTCTGAACTGACCAACCTTCTGCCAGTGAGCAAGGATGTTCTTGTCCATAGAGCTCCAGTTCATGAAGCTTCTTACTGTGTGGTCGTGGATAGTACAATCTACCTTACCTCTGTTTGTCTCGTCACCGTAGTAGATCTGAACACCACCGGGGAGAAGCAGAAGTGCAGAACCCTGATAGTAGAGGTCGTCACGGCAGAGACCTGTATCGTGAGAGGAAATGTATGTAAGTACGTTGAAGTTGGGGTTGTTGTTAATCTGGTTTGCGTAATCATTGTATGTCTGATTCAGGTTACCAGTCTTCTTCATACCGTTAGCGCCGTTACCCTTGTTATCAGCGGAGAAGGAGAAGTTGATCATTGAATCGAAACCATTCTGATAGTACTGGTTGTTTGAAACACCCTGGCCGAAGTTCTCACCTGTCATCCAGAACTCTTCGTCCCAGTTTGCACCTGTAGCAGAGGGGTTGTTCTTTCTCCAGTTCTGGAGAGCTGATGTACAAGCGTTGGAGAGTTTCTTCCATACATCCTGACCAACATGCTTTGCTGTGTCACAACGGAAGCCGTCAATACCGTACTCCTCAACCCACTTTGCGTACCAGGAAACAAGGTAGTTGGAAACTGTCTTGTTACCAAGGTTATAGGTTCTGAAAGTCTGGTCGATTTCGCTAACCTTTGAGTTGTATGTACCCTCTTTGTTCCACTTTGTCTTGAGAATCTCGGGGATACCTACTGTAGCAGTGGACTCTGTCTTAAAGTCAGGAAGAGAAGCACCTGCAGAACCTGTCAGGTCGTCATTACCTAAGTAGTCGTAACCTGCAATACCGCAACGGAGCCAATCTCTGCCCCACCATCTTGCCCAGTCAGAAGCATTACCGCCCTGATGTGCTTCATACTTGATTGTACCATGATAGGAGGTCTGGTTGATGTTACTGTAGTTGTAGTGAACATCCATAGCATTGCTATTAATAGTACCGAAGTTATACTCGTTCATATCGTAGATTGTGTTGTATCCGGGGTGGTTGAGAACTACGTCAAGAACGATACGAATGCCGTGCTTGTGAGCTGTGTCAATCATCTCTTTGAACTCAGCTTCTGTACCGAAGTTCTTGTCAAGCTCTGTAAAATCAAGACCGTAGTAGCCGTGGTAAGCGTAGTGAGGGAAGCTCTTCTTACCATCGCCGCCTACTGCGTAGCCGTGATACTGCTCAAACCAACCTGCAACCCAGATTGCGTTGATACCAAGGTTGTCAAAGTAGCCTTCGTTGATCTTCTGGGTAATACCCTTGAAGTCACCGCCCTGGAATGCTGCAACATTATTGAATGAAGCAACTGAACCATCACGGTTGAGACCACGGTTGTAGCTGTGGTCGTTTGATGTGTTACCATTGTTGAAACGGTCTGTCAGAAGGAAGTAGACCGTTGCGTTATCCCAAGTAAAATCATCTGCTGCTGTGGGATAAGCAACAGAAACCTCTGCTGTATCAGTTACAGCAGCCTGTGCTGTGAATCCAACTGTGCAAAGAGATACAATTGTAAGAATTGCAAGAAGGAGACACATCAGTCTTTTTGATCTTGTCATAGATAACATCCTTTCACATTAATTTCTTGTAAAGCCAAACCCTTACATATAACATTATATCAAAATAAAATGTAAAATAACAAGGTACGAATTATACGGAAATATGGTAATATTTTATCTAAATTTCATTATTTTGTATAGCGTGTCAAATTTTATCTCTTTTCACTGTGATATCAAAGCCAAATTTTGACCTTGAATTATGCATATTTCAGTTATTGATAAATCAACATTTGGAGTATCAAAAAAGCCCATATCTATGGGATTTGTGAGCATTAATTCTATCAAGCAAAAAACCTGCAAACATACCCCTAGAAAATCAATTGACAAATCCGCTGATTGAATATATAATTCTATACTGTATAAATCTACACAAAAGAACATATTGTGATAAGATTTATATTGATATCATTTTTAAATCTTTCTCCGGGGGTGTTGTTTTTGGAACAGAAACCTATTGTTTCACTCAGGAATATCAACGTAAAGTTTGATGGTGAAGTCATACTGAATAATATAGATCTGGATATTATGGACAAAGAGTTTATAACGCTCTTAGGTCCCTCAGGCTGTGGTAAGACCACTACGCTTAGAATTATCGGCGGTTTTCTTGAACCCGACAGCGGCGATGTTTTTTACGAGGGTAAGCGTATCAACGGTACGCCTCCCAACAAGCGCAATGTTAACACAGTTTTTCAGAAGTACGCTTTGTTTCCCCACCTGAATGTATTTGATAATGTTGCCTTTGGTCTGAATCTGAAAAAGCTTCCCAAAGATGAAATCAAGGCAAAGGTTACAAAGATGCTTGCAATTGTTGACCTTAAGGGTTACGAGAAACGCGCAGTATCCAAACTCTCAGGTGGTCAGCAACAGCGAGTTGCTATTGCAAGAGCACTGGTTTGCGACCCTGATGTAATTCTTCTTGACGAGCCTTTGGGCGCACTTGACCTTAAACTCCGTAAGGATATGCAGATTGAACTCAAGCGTATTCAGAAGATGACACGCAAGACCTTTGTATATGTTACACACGACCAGGAAGAAGCCCTTACAATGAGTGACAGGGTTGTGGTAATGAACAACGGTAAGATTGAGCAGATAGGCACTCCTATCGATATATATAACGAGCCTGCAAATGCCTTTGTTGCTGACTTTATCGGTGAGGCTAATATTCTTGACGGCACAATGCTCTCTGACTACAGAGTAAGAATTCTGGGCAGTGAGTTCAGATGTGTTGACAAGGGCTTTGGTGAAAAAACTCCTGTTGACATTGTTATCCGCCCTGAGGATATCGAGGTTACAACTCCCGAAGAGGGTACGGTTGTAGGTGATGTTACAGGTGTTGTGTTCAAGGGTGTTCACTACGAAATGGAAGTTAAGGTTGGCGGAAGCATCATCCTTATCCACTCCACGGTTTCAAGCCCTGCAGGCAGCCGCATCGGTATGCGCGTATCCCCTGACAACATTCACATTATGAACAAACTCTTCCCCACAGCAAACAATGAGTTTACTGCTGAGGTTATTGATTCCTCTGAGGATTCTCCTGTTGTTACAATCTCTCTTGAGGGCAAGGAACTTGAACTTGAAAACGGCTACTATCCCAAGGGCACAATGCTGAGCATTCAGCTTCCTCCCGATGGTCTTTATGTTGACGGCGAAGGTGTTGGTCAGTTGACTGATGTATTCGTTGAGTCTGTTATCTGGAAAGGCGCTCACAACGAAATCATCCTCGAATCTGACGAACGCAAGTGGATCATGCACAGCACTCAGGATGAGCAGGTTGCAACTTATGTTCCCATCTGCTTTGATTTTTCAAAGGCTGTAATCACTCCTTTGGATGAGGAGGTCAGCGATGAAGACTAAAAAGTTGATTATCCCTTATCTGCTCTGGATGTTTGTTTTTACCCTTGTTCCTCTTATCCTTATTATCAGCAACACCTGCAGAGACGATGACGGAAAATTCACACTTATGTTCCTTGAGAAAGCACTCAACTACAAGGATGAGTTCCTTTACTCATTGTGGGTTGCTTTTCTCTCCACCGCAATCTGTCTTGTGATTGCTTATCCTCTCAGTTATGTTATCTCTCAGAGCAGTGAAAGAGCACAAAGCACCTATACCATGCTTATTATGGTACCTATGTGGATGAACTTCCTGCTGAGAATCCGTGCCTGGGTACTGCTTCTGCAGACAAACGGACCGCTCGATTCCTTACTGAATCTATTTGGAATTGACATTCCGCTGATGTACAACACAGGTGCTGTAGTACTTGGTATGGTATACGAATTCCTGCCTTTTATGATTCTTCCTCTTTGCACAGTTATGAGCAAGATTGACAAGAGTCTTATTGAGGCTGCTCAGGATTTAGGTTGCAACAAACTCCACGTAATCAGCAAGGTGGTATTTCCCCTTTCTATTCCCGGTATTATCTCAGGTATAACTATGGTGTTTGTACCTTCTGCAAGTACCTTCCTTGTTTCTCAGTATCTTGGAGGTCCCAACAACAGAATGATTGGTGACGTTATTGAGATGCTCTACAAGAGCGACAAGCACACAGCATCTGCAATTGCCTTGCTGCTGATGATTGTCATCCTTGTATTTATGGTTATAATGAACCGCTTCGGCGATGAGGAGGCGGTTGGAATATGAAGAAGTTATCTCTCGGCAGAAAGTTCTATGTGGGACTTGTGTTCATCTTCCTCTATGCGCCCATTGCAGTACTTATTGCCTATTCATTCAACGACAGCAAGTCCTCTGTATGGAATGGCTTTACCTTTGACTGGTATATAAAACTTTTTCAGGACCAGGCTATTATGACCGCTCTGGGCAACACACTTATTGTTGCTCTGCTGGCGGCTGTATTCTCTACCATACTTGGTACTGTTGCATCCCTTGGTATGTACAACCTTAAGGGTGCAAAAAGAAAAATTATTCAGACAGTTTCAAACATTCCCATTATCAATCCCGAGATTGTTACAGGTATGTCCCTGATGCTTCTGTTTGTATTCCTCGGTCAGATTCTCAACTTTGAAAACGGCTTTGTGACATTGCTTTTGTCACACATCGGCTTCTGTACTCCTTATGTTATTCTTTCTGTAACACCTAAACTCAGACAGATGGATAATCACCTGTTTGAAGCGGCTCAGGATTTGGGATGTACTCAGCTTCAGGCTTTTTTCCGAGTTGTAATCCATGAACTTCTGCCCGGTATTGTATCCGGTTTTCTTATCAGCTTTACTTACTCTCTTGATGACTTTATCATCTCATTCTTTACAAGCGGTAAAATGCAGACGCTGCCCATTGAGATTTACACAATGCTCAAAAAGAGAGTTTCTCCCAAAATCAACGCATTGTCCACAATCCTCTTTGTAATTATCTTTGCAGTACTGATTATCACAAACATCTCAGGTGCTAAGCAGGAGAAGAACAAAGAGTCAAACAACCCGGGCAAAGGCAAGAGAATGCTGTGCTTTGCACTTGCACTTATCATCCTGCTGGGCGGTCTTGTGGGCTACACAAGATGTTCAAATCACACCGCAGTTATCAACGTTTTCAACTGGGGTGAGAATATTGCAAACGGTGAAGACGGCACCCTTGACGTTATCGCCGAATTTGAGAAGAAATATAATGTTAAAGTCAACTACAACGAATACGAGTCAAACGAAGAAATGTACGCAAAACTTCAGAACGAAAGTTATGATGTTATCATTCCTTCCGACTATATGATTGGTAAACTCATTGCAGAGGATATGCTCCTGCCCCTTGACTTTGACAATATTCCCAACTACAAGAACATTGCAGATGAATACAAGAATCTGCCTTATGACCCCAACAATGAATATTCTGTTCCCTACACCTGGGGTGTTGTGGCTCTGTGCTACAACGAGAATATGTTTGAGGGTGAAGTCAATGGCTTTGACGCTCTGTGGAATGAGGCAAACAAGGGTGAAATCCTTATGTTCAACAACAGCCGAGATGCACTTGCCATTGCAATGCAGAAGCTGGGAATTGACCCCTCTAATCCCACAAAAGAGGATATCGACAAGGCTTGTGAACTTCTTAAAGAGCAGAAACCCCTTGTTCAGAACTATGTTATGGACCAGGTTTACGACCTTATGGAGTGTGACCAGTCCGCTATTGCCCCCTACTATGCAGGCGACATCTACTATATGATGGAAAACAACGAGGCACTTAACTACTGTCTGCCTGAAGAAGGAACAAACTTCTTTGTTGATGCTATGTGTATTCCAAAGAATTCTGAGAATCCTGAACTTGCTGAACTTTTCATCAACTTTATGCTTGAACCTGAGGTTGGTGTTTCCAACAGCGAGTACATCGGCTATGCATCTCCCAACTCAGCGGCAGTTGCACTTCTTGACGAGGAAATCAGAAACAATACTCTTATCTATCCTCCCAAGGAATACCTTGATAAGTGCTATATGTACTCAAACACACCTGCTGACATCTACAACTATATGCAGGAGAAGTTCATTGAGGCATCCACAAGTTAATATTAACACTTAATTTACAAAAAGTCCGATTGAAATATATCGGACTTTTGTTTATAATATAAGTATAATATATCACATACTTTCACAAAAGGTGGTTCGGTATGAAAAAGGAAAACAGAAATTTACTTATCGCCGCAGGTATTACTGCTGCAAGTATAGCGGCAATCGGCGCATTATATCATTTCTCTGTCAAGAGTATGCTTAAACTTGCTCTTGACAGAAAAGAACCTAAGATTATGACAAAGGGCAGAGAGATACTTATGGGGTCTGATGAGCTTTCTTCCATTATGTGCAAACTTATGAACGCCTCTGAAAAACTTGAAAAGCAGGAGCATCAGACTATAGAAATCACCGCTGTTGACGGCATTAATCTTGTTGGTCATTGGTATCCCTGTGAAAATGCAAAGAGAGTTATCATTGCTATGCACGGTTGGAGAAGTGATTGGTCAAGGGACTTCGGCATTATCTCTGACTTCTGGCATAAACAAGGGTGTAGTGT
>SVPX01000055.1 GCA_015065665.1 Oscillospiraceae bacterium
GTCAAGCTGACTCTGAAGCTGTTCTCTTTCAGCTTTGAGTGTGTCAATAGTCGCCTGGTTCTCACCTCTCCACTCCTTCACCTTTGACATATAGTCGTTCCACTGTGTTTCAAGGGAGCGGAGTGTATCAGGGTCTACACCTCTGACACAGTTAAAAGCCCGTTCTACATTCTTCTCTACAAGCTGAAGTTTCTTCTCCCCCAGAGTATAGAGACCGAATTCCTCGGTTGCAATACGGGCAAGTCCCCACCAGCCTCGCCAATCAGCAGGAGCTGTATCGCAGACTTCCTCAAAAAGCTCACGAGCCTTGTCAGTGTCCCCGTGAAGTTTAAAGAAAGTCTCTGCATTGTTGAGTTTTGTCTCAACGCTTACACCCTCTACAACCACACTTCCGATTTCAACCTTATAATTATTTATCGCTTTTTCTGTAATAAAAGGAGTACCGCAGTAAGGGCAGATTGTTGCTTCTTTTGAAGAATCCACCTGCAGATTACTGCCGCACTGAGTACATTTTGCAGCCACCAATGGCATACCTATCACCTGTCTGTTTTATTATTTACCTATAACATAACACATAAGGTTATATTTTACAATCCATATAAAAACCTATAATGATTACTTACTCGCCAAATACTCCACGCATAATTTCCCCTTTGACTCTTTTCGCGGTAAAATATCCGCAAAATGTCAACATCAAAAACGCAAACAAAACCATACCGAAAGGCAATAGAATCACAAAGGAAAATTCAGTTATTCTTATTATACTAAGAACAAGGAGCATAAGCTGAAACAAAAAACAAAGAACAATAAACGCAATAAAGAATATACAAGCCAACTTATTGGGCCTCAATTTCACCTGAGCTTTTGTACCCTGCTCATCTGTCACAACATTAAGTTTTATATCAGGAATAAATGAGTTATGCCCCAAAATCTCAATGGGCTTACAAGGTATAAAAAACTCACCCTTATCCTTGTTGTATTCTTTTACCCTATAGCGATAATTCCCAACAGAGAAATCCGCTTTCAGAATATTCTCCATAAATTCAGATTCAGATAGTTTTGTTTTATAATCAAAAGCAACATTTGACTTAAAAGCAGAAAGAATACTCATAGCAAAACCACCTTTATTGTATTTTGCATCTGTATTATAACACATAATGTTATCTTTTGCAACATTATTTTGAATAAATTACAATATTTTCTCCATACCGATTTTCTGCACCGAAAGCCCCATAGACTCATAAAACTTCCGTGCAGACTTATTCTCAGCCCACACATTAAGGGTTATATTATAACAACCGATACTGCGGGCATACTCCACAGCATACTCATAGAGTGCCTTGCCTATATGCTGACCTCTTGCATTTTCATCAATACACAAATCATCTATGTACAGAGTTTTTATATCAACAAGTGAGGAATGTCCCTGCACCTGACTCAGCACAGTAAAGCAATGCCCAAGCACCTTATCTTCATCATCAACTGCCACAAACAAGGGAGTGCTGTCATCCTCAATTATTGCAAGAAGCTCATCATCACGATACTTCTTACCCTCTGCCTTGAATATATCAGGTCTGTCCACATGATGAACATAAAGCACCTGTCTGAGCAGGTTGTTTATACCCTCCAGGTCCTTTGCGTTTGCTCGTCTGATAATCACCTTAAACACCTCGGTAAATAAATCTATCTGTACAAATTATAAATCCAACCCCTCATAAAATCAATACACCGCCAAGAAAATCTCAGCGGTGTAAATAACCTTATATTGACATTTACAGATAATCGCGGATATCGATGGTGAGTTTTTCCTCAAGATTAATCAGACGCTTTGTGATATCCTTGGAAACCTCGTCAGCAGCTTCGTACTGATTCAGATATCTGTTGAGGCTTTTTACACCCATATTACAGCCGTCTGTCATCAGGTTAGCCACAGTCCTGTCGGAATCCTCAAGTCCCAGTTTAACATTTGTTTTAATCCATGACATTCCCTTTGCCATAGGGTTGGGATCCTTGCCATCATCCTGGTACTTATCAAGGAGAATCTCCAGTTCGCTTCTGAGTTTTTCATGCTCTTCCTTACATTTTACAAGGAGATTTCTCAGGTCCCTTGAGTGTACATGAGGTGTCACATCGTCAATGGATGTTACTCCCATCTTGATACCTGCGTCACATTCACGCAGGAGCTTGATTGTATCCTGTTCTACCACTTGGCATTACTCCTTACAGTTTATTTATAAAGAGTATAACCTTGGGATAAAGGAATATTCACACAATTACTTATTCATATTTGCAACTGTCTTTTCTTTATTGATTCTATATATTTCTTCTGTAGCAAAGGCAAGTTTTGTCACAATATTCTTCTGTGTGGGATAGCAGTAGAAAGAGTCGTTTTCTGTAGAAATATCAAAACAATCATAGGGCTTGATATAGCAGTAATCGTACTCTATGTGGAGGCTGTTTATCTCAAGAGGTGTACGCTGAATGCGGTACTTCTCACCATTGTAGAAGCCCTCAAGTATAAATCCCGTTTCTCTGTCGTGAGTAATCCTGGCCTTACCAAGTTTCTCAAACTTCCAGCATCTGGGCAGAGAAAACACCTCAACCTCATCGGTAAATGAATACTCACCGCTCTCAACCTGTTTTCTCACCTGTGCTCTCTCCCACTCAAACCAATCCGGCACATGGGAGAATTCAGTATTTCCGTCATTTGCTGTGAGGGTTCCGTCTTCACCCAGAGTCCAGCGTTTGCCGCACTCTGTGCAGAAAATTTCACAGCCTTCAGAATCCATCTTACTTTCGGTATTACAATGAGGGCAATGATACAGAACCTTGTGAAGTCCCTCTGCGCGGAAAGGCTCCTTGATAAGAATACCGTTTTCTTTCTGATATGTGTACTCGTTGTAGTCCATAGCCTTCTTCACAGCCTCGTTAATCTCCTCAACGGACATTTTCTTTATATCCTCAGGTGTGAGAATCTGTGTAAAAGTAGTATAGAACTGAGATTTCCTCTTCTGTCTGTAATTCCAGAAAGGTGAGTGGAGATAGTTACCTCTGTGCACAGCAACAACCACAGGCACCTTGTTCATCTTGATAAGCTTACCAAGGGACTCAGGCAGATAGGACAGCGTACCGCAAGGTGAATATCTTGCCTCAGGGTACATAAAGAGGATATCTCCTCTTTTAAGAACTTTTCTGATAGACTTTATCAGGTGCAGGTCAAGCGTGAACTTACGGGTACAGATTGCACCGATAAGTTCAAGGAGCCATGGTCTGCGATAGAAGCCGTCAATGCTTACAACATTGTTTACTCTGTGAGGAAATGTTGCCATAGCCGCCAGTTTGAAATCAATAAAGTACATATGATTGCTCAGCACCATATAGGGCGGTTTCAGCCCCTCCATATTATTTTTTTCAACCTTATATTTTTTGCCAATCAGACAAATCCTGCACAGAAGCCATATCAGCCACACAATAATCTTAGGTTGTCTGATAGGATATTTTGCGGTTTTGTATCGTTTTTTATTATTATAATTCACATCAATATTTGCCATACTATCCCTCTTTTCTACATAAATTGTAAACGATTTATGAATAAAAAGCAATAGTAATATACAGGAATACAGAATCTTGAAATCACGCATAAAAAATGCTATAATTACCCATCATATACACAGATACAACGGAGTTGATATAATGTTATACCTATGGACAATTCTGGGCATTTTAGGCTTTGTGGCAATACTTGTACTGACCACCTGCTATATATGTTTCAGAAGGTGTTTTTATACCGACAGAAAGAACGACCCCAAGGAGAACGAATTCAGCATCCCTGACGGAGAGATATACGAGCCATATCGTGACCAGATGATAAACTGGATGAAAGAAGTCCGCGCTATGCCCCATGAGGATGTAGAGATAACTTCTTTTGACGGACTTAAACTCCGTGGCAGATATTATGAATACCAAAAAGGCGCACCCATTGAACTGATGTTTCACGGATACAGAGGTAATTCAGAGAGAGATTTATGCGGCGGTGTGCAAAGATGCTTTGCTCTCAGACGCAACGTACTTATTGTGGACCAAAGAGGAAGCGGCAGAAGCGAGGGCAAAATCATCACCTTCGGTGTCAATGAAAGCAAAGATTGTGTAACCTGGATTGACTTTATTATAAGTCACTACGGCAAGGATTCAAGGATTATCCTTACGGGTATTTCTATGGGTGGTGCAACTGTGCTGATGACAGCAGGTAAAAACTTGCCCAAGAATGTAATCTGTGTACTTGCAGACTGCCCCTACTCCTCACAAAAAGAAATAATCAAAAAAGTCATACGAGAGATGAAACTCCCCGAAAATCTGCTCTATCCCTTTGTAAAACTTGCGGCCCGTATATTCGGACACTTCAACCTGGAAGAAACAACTCCCATTGAGGCTATCAAAAACTGCAAGGTGCCTGTTATCTTTATTCACGGCGAATCTGATGCTTTTGTCCCCTGTCAGATGAGCAGGGATGTATACGCTATATGCACTACTCCCAAGATAATTTTCACCGTCAAGGATGCGGACCACGGTCTTGCCTATCTTGTAGACCCGGATGGCTATTTCCGCACTCTTCGCCACTTCTGCGCAGAAAACAATATAGTATAAAAAAGAAAACTACCTGAAGAAGTACCGTCTCCTTCAGGTAGTTATTTTTATCAGTATAAAAATATTACTGAGCGTTGCCGCCGTCAATGTTTGTGATTACAGAATCGCTACCCATAGCCTGGGGAAGTTTGCCGTCCCATGTATCATAGAACTTGCTTCTGATAACTGCCTCGCTGAGAGATGCCTTGATAAGATTGTTAGCATCTGCCTCAGCCTGAGCGCGGATTCTTGTTGCCTCAGCCTCTGCCTCTGCGTTTGTGATTGCAGTCTGCTTCTCTGTTTCTGCCTTAAGGAGCTGCTGCTGAGCAACCTGCTTCTCTTCAATAGCATTGATGAATGCCTCAGAGAAGTCAAAGTTGATGATGTTCACATCAGTTACATAAAGGCCACTTGCGTTAAGTTTATCATTAAGACCCTCAACAAGACCATCAGAGATGAGAGAACGGTTTGTAACACTCTCTTCTGCTGTATACTGAGCGGTGATAGCCTTAAGCACCTCGTTGACAGCAGGATTAACAAGCACTGTCTCGTAGTCTGCACCGATGTTCTTATAGATGCTGTAGGACTTGGATGTATCAACACGATAGTTGATAGCAAGGGTAGTTGCAACTGTCTGCAGGTCCTTTGAGAAAGCCTCGGTGTCAACCTCAAGTTTTACAATTCGGTTGTCAATCTTTACAACTTCCTGAACAAAGGGAGCTTTAACATGAATACCCTCCTGAAGCACACCCTCGTTTACCTTACCAAGTGTAACAACAACGCCTGTATGACCAGCCTCAACAATGGTAAAGCAGTTGAAGATTGTGATAAGTGCAAAAAGCACAATCAATGCAATTATTACAATTTTTCCAATTTTCTTTGTGTTTGTCATAATAAAACCTCCGTTTTTATTGATATCAATATATCACATTTTTAAACATTTTGCAATATATCTGCTGTAAATAATTTATTAACAACTCTTAAATATTCTGCTTTTTCCTTTTATTAAGCATTACAAAGAATTCTGTCACAATCAGAACAATAAACCAGAACCACATACAGATTTCCACAAGCAAAGGTGTAGTGATATACTCCTGCAAAGTATAAATTTCACCGGGATTGATCAGAGCAAACACAGAAGGCACAATCAGCACGGCACCCGTTACAATTCCTGTATATGTAAGCTTCCTGCCTATAGTGATCTTTGTTTTTGTAGCAAGAATAAGAACATACAAGCCAAGATATCCCACGGATGAAAGCACTATATTTACCGTATCTGCAATCCGAATATACCTCCACATTGATATCTTAACCAGCAAATTGGTAAGTTCATCTGTGCGAACCGCTCCCTCGCTGACAGGGAATCTCATATCTGCCAAACTGAGCATAAAAGCACTTGCAAAGGTCAGCAGAAAAATAACCACCGCCAGAGAAACCGCCATAATGCCGACTGCTTTCATAGCTTTCCTACCTGTCTTTTTTCCGTACAGTACATCATTTATATCTGTGCCGTAAACTTTACACAAACTCATCAGCATATCAATATCAGGCTGTGACCTGCCTGATTCATAGTATGATAAGGCCTGTCGTGAAATACCCACCTGCTGTGCCACCTGCTCCTGAGTAAATCCTGCATCTTTTCTTGCCCGTCTGAGATTATCGTTGATTTTCATTTGCCTCACCTCTGGCTACAGTATAAAGAAATCCCCTGTAACAAGTCAAGCAACAATCTGTTGCACTCAGTGTTTATGGGGATTTTTCAGTATTTCGATATATGTATCACTCACCCAGAAAACCTGCGTAAGTATCTATTTCCTCTGTGGATTCTCGTAAGAATTCAAGACACTCTTCATCTTTCGCAAGGATTCTGCCAACCTTTTTTACAGCACGAAAAAACCTTTTATCAAAGAGTATCTCCTCAGAATGACTGAGAAGCGGACAAAGTCGCTTTGCCCTTGTATCAGGCTCAACGAAAACCTTGCCCTTATCATCAATAACAGGGAAAAAGGGGAAAATCTTACAGGCAAGGGGACGCTCCTGTCTGTTGCAACTGCCGTCACACACCACAAGTCTAACTCCCGACTCTGTTATTTTTTGGGGAAGCGTGGACTCCTCAAAAGGGAAAAGCCGCATACCAGTATTATCGTCACCCTTGCAACAAGCACCGCCGCAGAGTCTTCCGCAATCCCCTTTGAGAGGTGTCAACTCCCCCATTATCCTGTTGATTTTGTCGTACATTTTTCTGTACTTTTCAGTACTCATACCGTAGCCTCGCATTTTACAGTCTCTTCCTGCACATCAGCATTCGGACTCTTCTTTGCTTTCATATCCTTAATAAACCAGGGCAGATACACAACAAAGAACAAAGCCGATACCACCGCCGCCATTATAAGGAGACGAAGTGCAAAGTTAGATGGCAGAATATCAAGTATGGAGGGAGTATCCTCGGGACGAGCCATAAACAGATAATTAGCACCCGGACCTAACATATCGTTTGTAAAGTAAGCGATAACTGCAAGTACAACCAAAGCTATGTATGACTTTGCCATAGCTTTAAATGTTGGTCTAAACTTATGTACAAATATCATATAGAACACTGCAATAAAGCCCAGCAGGTGTTCACCCCAGAACTGATAGAATCTGAATCTTGTGGGACCTGTATATGTAATAACCGTAGGTGTCACAAGTGCAAACACAGAACCGCACAGAAGCCAGAAGTAGCAGATATCAAAGAGAGTCTGAGATTTGCCCACAACCATATAACTTGCAAAGACTACAGCCCAGCCACAGACAGTAACAGGCAGATGATCAATGGGATTCGGACCAAGTGAGGGTACCGCAATAAGTCGCCAGTAATAGGACATCTCAGAAATAATCAGTCCGAAGGCAAGAACATAGCGGATTATTCTTTCATTTTTCCAACCTTTGATTTTATCACGCAAAAAGTAAATCAGAAATATAACTCCCACAGCCACAAGGATAGGCAGAAAATGAGCAAAAGTAAAGTTCTCAAATTCCACGCTCTCTCCCTGTCCTAAAAAATAAATCAAAAAATCTTTCATTTCGTCACCCCTCAAGTATTAATGATACCATAAACTAAAGATTATTACAATCAGATAAATTATTGTTATAGAATAAAACAGACAGCAGAGAAAAACTCTGCTGTCTGAATTTAAAATTATGTATCAATTCAATTAAAGTGTGTACAGTTCTTAAGTTATTCTTCAGCACTACTACTTTGGTTTGATTGAAAGAAATTTATATATTGTCTTCGCAAGTAAAATAAACCAGCCAAATATCTAAAAGTTATGATTAAACCAAATAAACCTACGATTGCAAAAAATAGATGTCTGATATCAAACAATGGGTTTTTATCCAAAACACACGACAATGTAATACTTATGCCCGAGATTAAAGTGAAAAATAATCCTAATAAAATATATTGTAATACCAAATGCCTTAGATAGATGTTTCTGTAAACTCTTCTCTGAAGCAAATCAACTGCTTTTGTCATACGATAAACAGAAGTACTTTTAAGCAACTCAATAAAACCACCTCTTATTTGAGTGGCATTGAACTGTCTTTTTATTGCTTGTTCAGTTTGTATCATTCCGATTTCTTTGACAAACGAGCAAGTGAAGAAATAGTTTACAGACTTTGGTTGTGATTTGATAAAATGAAATTTTCTGAACCCTGAAACTTTATCTAATCTCCAACCTTCATTCTCTAATAGATTAAGATCATGCTCGATTTCCTCACACTTCCATATAGGAGTGAAAAAATACCTTGTAAATGTTTCTTTCAAAATACCACCTCTTTTAGTTATACACCGTTATACCATTTGCGAATTTCTTTATACTCTGATATGGAAGGTATGAATAGTTTATATCTCTTACTATTTACACAATCAAAGCAAACATAGTATCCACCATTACTATTATACTTGTTTTCATTTCTCACAGATATTGAATTAATATAATTCCTGTGCAAAACCAATCGCCCGGAAGCAATCAACCAATCGTCTGTCAGATATATTGTAGAAGATCGAGAGATTTTTCGTACATTACTGTCATCAAAGCACAATCTCAGACCAATCGTCTGCCGTTCAAACATATAATTTACACGTATGGTACTACAAGCCAAAAACGCCCATACAATCAGAGCAACAAACAAAGGAACAAGAGAAACAAGAAGATCATATTCAACTACATCAGCGAAAAAAGAAATAATAAGAAACAAGCAAGATACGGGTAGTGCTAATCCAAAACACCACTTGGCACTTTTAATCAGATATCTTCTGTTGTATTTTTTCATAAAAAAGACATCTCCCCCTGCTTAATCGATTTAAGAGTTGAAATTTTGTCGCTATATTTAAGTTATTTTAATCTCTTTCCTGTATTTTTTGCAGTTCACTTTCGGTTGCTTCTTTTATTTCACCAAGTCCCAATTCTTCTGGTAAATACAAATTACCCATACGAATTCTGTTAAGTTCAACAACCTTAGCGCCAAAGCATCCAAACATTCTTTTTATCTGATGATATCTTCCTTCAGTAAGAGTTACCTTTGCTGTATACTCTCCTGTTATTTCTAAATCAGCCGTCTTACATTCACCATCATTTAATTGCACACCACTTTTAAACTCTTCTGCCATTGTTAATGTTACAGGAATATCAATTGTAACCTCATATTCTTTTTTTACGTGTTTTCTTGGTGATAATATATTGTGTGCAAATTCTCCATCATCAGTTATCAGCATAAGGCCTGTTGTGTCTTTATCAAGTCGTCCTGCAGGAAATAAACTTCTGTATTTATATTTATCCGGAACCAGGTCTAATACTGTCTTTTGATCAGGTGCTTCTGTTGCTGATACATAACCCTTCGGTTTATTTAACAGCAAATATATATGTTCTTTTATTTCAATTTCTTCTCCACATATTTTTAATGATATATCGGTCTCATCATATTTACATTCAGGCCTTTCTACCATCTTTCCATTTACAAACACCGCTTTTTGAGAGATCAGTTTTTTTATTTCTTTTCTTGTGTAATGTGTATGATTGGAGATTATTTTATCTATCCTTTCCATAGTTAATTGTATTCCCTCCACAAACTCAAGTTTATCTGAATTGATTATATCATAGAATACGGTATGTTTCAATGATGTAGCGCCTAAGGTTTTCCAAATTAGATACCCTTAAAAAAGCTTTGTAAAGATTTGAAATCCTACATATTAAATCACAGCGAAGCTATGTATATCATTAATACGAAGTCTTGTATATCATCAATTCCGCAGGAATTACATATCATCAACACGAAGTGTTGTATATCATCAAGCCGCAGGAGGATTTATACACGGCTTTGCCGTGATGATATACCATCGCAAGGCGATGGATGATATACAGCCCCGTCGGGGCTGATGATATGCCAAGCCTGCAGCTTGGATAAAAAAAGAAGTAACTTTTGGTAGACAAAAGTTACTTCTTTTTTGGCCCGCCCGAAGGGCTGATGCCTGTGCAACATTCGTTGCAAGTCATCTGTCCTTGCAGCACAGCTGCTGCGGACTTCGAGGCTAAAAACAGTCCCCCGGACTGTTTTCTTAACGCCTCTCACCCTCTCAGGGTTCGAATCCCTTCCCACATCTGAAATAGAAAACAGCGGAACATTCCTTACAGAATGTTCCGCTGTTTTCTGGCCCGCCCGAAGGGATTCGAACCCCCGATCTTCAGAATCGGAATCTGCTGCGTTATCCAACTGCGCCACGGGCGGATATTAAAGGGACAGCAGGCATAACACTTGCTGTCCCTTGATGTTAGATTTGATTAGACCAATCAGATGAGCTCGATAATAGCCATCTCTGCTGCGTCACCACGACGGGGACCGATTTTAGTGATTCTTGTGTAACCACCGTTTCTGTCCTTATACTTGGGAGCAATCTCTGTGAAGAGCTTGTAGGAAACGTCCTCTTTTGTTACGAAGGACATAACCATACGCTTGTTGTGCAGAGTATCCTCCTTAGCGATGGTGATCATTTTCTCTGCCATAGAAGCAACTTCTTTAGCACGAGTTACTGTGGTCTCTATCTTACCGTTCTCGAAAAGGAAGGTTACCATTGCTCTGAGCATTGCTGTTCTGTGAGCTGTAGCTCTTCCGAGTTTTCTTGTACCGGGCATTAAAATTCACTCCTTTATCTGATTATAAGAAAGGGTTATTATTCTTCCTCACTGTGAAGGCTGAAGCCAAGACTTGCAAGTTTCTGCATAACTTCCTCGAGAGACTTTCTACCGAGGTTACGAACCTTCATCATTTCTTCCTCACTCTTGCCGATCAGGTCCTCAACAGTGTTGATACCTGCGCGCTTGAGGCAGTTGAAGGAACGAACAGAAAGATCAAGTTCTTCGATAGTCATCTCAAGAACCTTCTCCTTGCTTGAGTCTTCTTTTACAACCATAATCTCCTGTGAACCTCTGTCAGAGAGATCAACAAAGAGATTCAGATGCTCGCAGAGCACCTTAGCTGCAAGAGAAACAGCCTCCTGTGCATTGAGGACACCGTTTGTCCACACATCAAGTGTGAGCTTATCATAGTCAGTAATCTGACCAACACGAGTGTTGTCAACTGTGTAGTTAACCTTGAGCACAGGTGTGTAAATGGAATCCACGGGGAGTACGCCGATGATTGTGTTACCGGAGAGAGCCTTGTTGCGCTCTGCAGGAACATAACCTCTGCCTCTGTCCAGAGTGATTTCCATGTTGAGTTTTGCGTTTTCGCCGAGTGTAGCAATACGCAGGTCGGGAGTAAGAATCTCAACCTCGCTATCGCACTTGATCATATCAGCGGTAACTGTGCAAGGACCTTCAGCAGAAATCTCTACTGTCTTGGGACCATTGCTGTGGAGCTTTGCTACAAGACTCTTCATATTAAGAACAATCTCAGTAACATCCTCTTTAACTCCCTCGATTGTAGAAAACTCGTGGAGTACACCATCAATCTTGATAGATGTAACAGCCACGCCCTCAAGGGATGACAGCAGTACTCTTCTGAGGCTGTTGCCAAGGGTGTTGCCAAAGCCTCTCTCAAGAGGCTCTACTACAAAGCGACCGTATTTACCGTCTGCGGATAAATCTTCAACACTGATTCTGGGCTTTTCAATTTCGATCATGCGAATCCTCCTTAACACTTTTCAGCATCCTGCTGAGATGTTTGTAAACCTGATTATGATGGATTACTTGGAGTACAGCTCAACGATAAGTGTCTCGTCTACGTCGAGGTCGATGTCCTCGCGCTGTGCAACTGCAAGAACCTTACCCTCAAATGTATCAGCGGAACGCTCAAGATACTTGGGGATGGGACGAGCGGATGTTGCCTCAATAACAGTCTTGAACTTAACGCTCTGACGGCTGTTCTCAGCGATAGCAATAACATCGCCGGGCTTTGTCAGATAAGAAGGAATGTCTACCTTCTTGCCATTTACTGTGAAATGGCCGTGGTTAACAAGCTGTCTTGCCTCTGCGTGGGAAGATGCCCAGCCGAGTCTGTATACTGTATTGTCGAGACGGCTCTCGAGGATAGCGAGAAGTGCCTCACCGGTCTTACCCTCTCTCTTCTCAGCCAGCTCATAGTAATGTCTGAACTGACCCTCAAGTACACCGTAGTAACGTCTTGTCATCTGCTTTGCACGAAGCTGGATTCCGTACTCGGAAACCTTCTTTCTGCCCTGGCCGTGCTGACCGGGTGCATACTCTCTACGAGCAATAGCACACTTGCCTGTGTAGCAACGCTCACCCTTAAGGAAGAGCTTCTTGCCCTCTCTGCGGCACTGTCTGCAAACTGCATCTGTATATCTTGCCATAGTTAGTTACCTCCTTTTATACACGTCTTCTCTTGGGAGGACGGCATCCGTTGTGAGGAATCGGTGTTACGTCTTTGATCATTGTAACCTCGAGACCTGCTGTCTGTAAAGCTCTGATAGCTGCCTCACGACCCTGGCCGGGGCCCTTTACATATACATCAACGTACTTGAGGCCGTGCTCCATAGCTGCCTTAGCAGCTGTCTCTGCAGCAGACTGTGCTGCAAAGGGAGTGGACTTACGGGAACCACGGAAACCGAGT
>SVPX01000056.1 GCA_015065665.1 Oscillospiraceae bacterium
TTTTGTAAGAAGTGCAGAGGATGTTGTAACTCTCAGAGACTTTATTGACAGCCTTGGTTATGATAATGTTGAGATTATCTCAAAGATTGAGAATCAGAGCGGTGTTGCTGATATTGACAACATCATCCGCGTAAGTGACGGTATTATGGTTGCCCGTGGTGATATGGGTGTTGAGATTCCTTTTATCCGTCTGCCCGAGATTCAGAAGTCCCTTATCAGAAAATGCGTAATGGCAGGTAAGTTTGTTGTTACTGCAACACAGATGCTGGAGAGTATGACTACTTCTCCCAGACCTACCAGAGCAGAAATCAATGACGTTGCAAATGCAGTATATGACGGTACATCTGCAGTTATGCTTTCAGGCGAGTCAGCAGCAGGTAAGTTCCCTGTTGAGAGTGTAAAGACTCTTGCTGATATCTGTACTGAGGCTGAGCGTCACAGCGAACTTCACGTTCTTCGCGATGCGCTTTGTCATTGTGCTGACGAGTCAAGTTTCCGCGAGAATATCTGCTATGCCGCAAAGACTATTGCAGACAGCATCGGTGCTACTGCAATTATCGTAGAGAGCAAGACAGGTTCTGTTGCCCGTGCTATGGCAAAGTACAGACCTGACTGTGATGTTATTGCAGTTGTTACCTCCAAGGAAGTCTGCAACAAGCTCTGCCTTAACTGGGGTGTTACCGCAGTATACGGCGAGGAACTGACAGAAAGTGACGAGATTACAAAACAGGCAATGCACAAGGCTATGGAAACAGGCATCGTCCAGAAGGGCGACCTGGTAATTGTTATTTCCTCTAACAAGACCGTTCCAACCTCAGGCACAGACACTCTCAATATCAGAATTATCTGATGCTGTTTAATACTGAAAGTTAAATATCATAAAAATATAAAAGACCGCTTCATTTCGAAGCGGTCTTTCTTGTTGTGAGTGATCAGCGAATGTATTTCCATCCACATTCGTCAGTAATGAATTCTTCAATGGAGTCGATATAGTCAAGGTCTATATCATAAAAAGAGATATAGACAATTTCTCGTGTTGCATCGTTTGTGCCAACAAAGTAAATATGTTTTGGGAAATATATGTCGTATTCTTCTATGGAAAGAACTCTGAAAGTATAGTCATCTATGTAAGCCACAGGATTACAGTTGCTGTAGTAATCTACTATCTTTTCCTGTTCAAAAACATACTTTTCATTCAAAAGAGTTTTTTGTTCCTCATAATCTTGTTCGCTGTAGGTACAAATCAGAGTATCTGCTTCACATTGGAATATAAAGAAATGAGAATAGTAGTGGTGATATTCAATAGACTGAGGATTCCCTGTTTCGCTGAGTTTTGGAAGTAATTCATTATTCTCTGCAAGTTCTGAGTATTTGGATTCGGCTTTTTTGCCGTTGAAGGAGTCGATAGTTTCATACGCTCCGAAGAACATAGTACCAAGAGCGAAAAAAGCACAGATGATAATAGTGAGAACACAAAGAACGGATTTAACCCAAGCCTTCTTTTTTGATATTATAAGAAAGAGATTGCACACAAGGACCAATAAAGGAAGAACAAACAGAAATAAAATAATAGCGATGTTGAGAATAAAGCCCTTGGTGAAGATAAGGATTCCGTAAAGCAAGACTGTGCAAGGAATAATACTTGTTAATACAATGGCAATAATACGTCCGAGAGTGAATCTTTTTGAATTATCCATTTTCCTCATCCTTTATAGGTTGGTTTATTGTAAAGAATCAAACCTTACATATTGATTATACAGTAGATATATATTGATTGCAATAAAAAACACAGCAGATTCATAGGAGTCTGCTGTGTTTTTATGTTTATTGTGTTTTATCAGTCGACTTCGTAGTAAACCTCAAGGCCGGTATCGGGATGATAATTCCAGGAAACATCAATATCATCAAAGGACTCCTCGCAATATCCGTCAAGGGCTCTTGTGTTCTTCATCTGCTCATCAAGTGAGTCGGGCAGACCAAGATAATCGTTGATGTCCTGAATTGCAGTCCAGGCATTTGTATCTGTTTCGTTCTTGATATCAGAGGGGTTTGTATCTACATAGAGATAGGAACCGTCAAAAGAGAGATATGCAAAGGAATCGTCACAGTAAAGGTCGTATGCTCTGCTCAGTTTATCGGCAATTATACTTTCGTCATCATTGTCGAAATTGTAATTATAAGAATAATTATAGTCTTCTTCGTCAAACTGAGCTGTAAAGGGAATAGAAACGTAGACCACAGTCATTACAATAGTAAGAATCAGAGCAACCAGATAGATTACTGCACCTGTGATAGCTGCGGCTTTTTTGTGGTCTTTCATTTGAACGAGACCTATAATAACCAGAACAAGAGCAGGAATAAGAATGCCGTTGAATATGGAAAGCCAACAAAACAGAAGTCCGATGCAGGACAGAACCAGACCTATAATACCGCAGACATTTGCCTTGCGTTCGGGAGCAGGGGGAGCATAGGGAGGAGTCTGATAGGTATGAGGAGCCTGATAATAAGGTACCTGGGGTGTCTGGGGAGCCTGAGAATACTGAGAAGTACCTTCATAAGGATTCTGAGAAGGTGTTGTGTATGTAGGCTGAGGAGCAGGAGTTTCAGGAACAGGAGCCTCAGTTACAGGACTTCCTGTATTAGGAGTTTCTGCTGCTTCAAAAAGTGAGTCTGTGGGATTTGCATCAGGAGTTACGGGTGCTTCTGCCACAGGGGTTTCTGCTGCAGGTGTCTCAACTGCTGGAGTTACTGCTACAGGGGTTTCAGTTGCAGGAACCTGGGTTGCAGGATTTTCTATTGCAGGAACAGGAATCTCCAGTTTTGTTCCGCAGTTTGGGCAGAACTTACTGCCCTCTTCAATGGGAGTGCCGCAATTGCTACAAAAACGCATAATATGCACCTCTTTCGTCTTAATGGTTAAATTATATCAGATGTGACAAAATTCGTCAATCTGTGCATAAGTTAAATTTGTATGAACAAAAGGAAGCCGTTGTCAGAAATATCCGACAACGGCTTTTGTGGTGGACTTAAGGAGGCTCGAACTCCTGACCTTACGGTTGCGAACCGTACGCTCTCCCATCTGAGCTACAAGCCCGATAAGGCAGGATGAAGTTTATTCCTCTTCGTCTTTTTCTACAAACTTTTCTGCAGGCTGATTGCAGATGGGACAAGCCTCGGGGGGATTATCTCCCTGATGCTGAAATCCGCAGATAGAGCAAACCCATGTTTTCATAAATGTAATCTCCTTTTAGAATAAATTATAATTCGGTGCAGCCACCGCATATTCCGTAGTAGGTGAGAACTGTGTTGTGGGTACAGAAGCCATCAAGCGCACAGGTCTCCTGGCTGATAGGAGCGTGAGTTGCAGGTACATCATACACACAACCGCATTCCTTGCACACAAAGTGGGCGTGAGCCGAGGTATCCCCATCAATCCTCTCTTCTCCGTCTACTGTTGCAACAGGGATAATAAGTCCCTGCTCTTTGAAGAGATTGATATTGCGGTATACTGTGCCAAGGCTTAAATCGGGTATTTGTTCTTTCAGGGTTTCGTACACCCATTTTGCACTTGGATGGGTATCGGTGGACCTGATTGTGTCCAGTATCATCTGACGTTTTTTGCTGAAATTCTGACCGCTCATAATATCATCTCCTTTAAAACGATAATCATTACTATTTTCTAGTTTCATAATAACATACTTCCTTATGTTTGTAAACAGGGTAACCAAATTTTTTTCTCAGCATATACTGACAGTAAATATGTTTTCAGGAGTGTCTTTATGCCCACAATATATCTGAGCCCCTCATTGCAGGAGTCTAACCCCTACTACGGAGGGGGAAACGAAGAATATTATATGAATCTGATTGCTGATGCTATGGAGCCCTATCTGAGAGCAAGTGGCATAAATTTTGTCCGCAATAACCCCGAGGATTCCCTCACAAAAACCATCGCCGATTCCAACGCAGGAAATTACGATCTGCACCTTGCAATCCATTCAAATGCATCCGGTACAGAAAGCCCCGGCAAGGCAACAGGTGTGCAGGTTTATTATTATCCTACAAGCACAAAGGGCAAACGCCTTGCTGATGTGATATCCGATAACTATAAAGGTCTGTATCCCGACCCTTCAAAGGTTGCAACAATTCCCACAACCCGCCTGGCAGAGGTGAGAAGAACAAAGGCTCCTGCCGCCTTGGTAGAGGTTGCCTTCCACGATAATCCATCAGATGCGCAGTGGATAAGAGAAAACATTGATGGTATTGCCCGTACTCTGTCAAAAAGTGTGGCAGATTATCTGGGAGTGCCCTTTGTATCACCTTGATTTATCTTTGTATTGATGTATAATATATTATAGGGCAGGAGGCTTTCCTGCCAATCTACATATTTTTTGCAGGATGTGAAAAGATAATGATGAATAACCTTGATATGAATATTATTGAAACTACAATGAAAAATCTTGAGGCTAATAATATGAAGCCTTATTATTGTGAGACTTCAGAGGATGCACTCCTACTTGTAAAAAGCCTTATCAGTAAAGGTGATACTATTGCAAGTGGCGGCTCTGTTACTCTTAAGGAAACAGGCGTTGAGGCTCTGATGAAGAGCGGAGATTATAACTACCTTGACAGAAGCCGCGAGGGTATTACTCCCGAAGAAGTTGAAGAAGTATTTATTGGTGCATTCTCTGCAGATGCATATCTGATGAGCACAAACGCACTCACAGTTAACGGTGAACTTTATAATGTTGACGGCAATTCAAACCGCGTTGCGGCTCTGCTGTATGGCCCCAAGAGCGTTATCATAGTTTGCGGATATAATAAAATTGTAGAAACTCTGGATGAAGCAGTAGAGAGAGTAAAGACTATTGCCGCACCTCTCAATACAAAGCGTCTTCATACAAACTCCTACTGTGAGAATGTAGGTGAGTGTGTGTCCCTTAAAAGTGACAATCCCTATATGTGTGCAGGCTGCAAGGGAATGGGAAGAATCTGCTGTAACTTTGTAGTATCTGCTCAGCAGAGAAAGAAAGACCGAATCAAGGTTATTATTGTAGGGGAAAAACTGGGTTACTGATAACTTTTGTATGTAAGAACTACCCTGCCATAAAGACAGGATAGCCCAAAAATTTAATCAGATTATCTGTACTGATTCTTGTTCTGATTGTTGTTATTCTGGTTTTTATTCTGGCTGTTGTTCTGGTTCTTGTTCTGGTTATTATTCTGGTTGTTGTTCTTGTTCTGATTGTTATTCTGATTGTTGTTCTGGTTGTTGTTCTGGTTCTTATTCTGATTATTGTTCTGGTTCACAATGAACACCTCCCTTTGACCTTATTATCTGCTTAAAAAGGTGGTTTATACAATGGAAGCATTTTTTTCTCGGATAAGCAGTTTGCTTTCTGCGAAAGATTTGGAAATTTTTAAAAATGAATATAATAAGCCGTCTTTTCGCGGTGTCCGAGTGAACACACTTAAATGCACAGGGGACAAGTTTGTTTCTCTTGTGGAGGGTATAGATAAAGATAAGGTAACACCCTTTTGCAAGGATGGTTTCTATATTCCCGAGGACTGTGACTTCGGCGGCAATCATCCTCTGCATCACGCAGGAGCAGTGTATTTTCAGGAGCCTTCAGCTATGTCGGCGGCATCTGTGCTTAAGCCCGAAGAGGGGGACAGAGTTCTTGATTTGTGTGCCGCCCCCGGTGGCAAAACAACTCAACTTGCATCCTATCTGAATGGTACAGGACTTTTGTGGAGCAACGAGATTGTAAAGAGCAGAGCAAACATCCTGCTTTCCAATACAGAGCGGTGCGGTGTGAGAAACTGCGTTGTGTCCTCCTGCGATCCTGAAACCTTATGCACAGCACTTTCGGGTGTTTTTGATAAGGTGCTGGTGGATGCTCCCTGCTCAGGTGAGGGAATGTTCCGCCGAGATAAGGCGGCAAGGGACGAGTGGAGTCCCGAGCATTCCGATTCCTGTGCTGTAAGACAGCTTAAGATACTGAACAGCGCAAAGAAAGCGTTGAGAGATGGGGGTGTGCTGGTGTATTCTACCTGCACATTCTCTTACAAAGAAAACGAGGGTGTTATCGAGGAATTTCTCCGTGAAAATCCCGACTTTGAACTTATAGATTGCGAAGAGAGTTTTGGCAGACGAACTCTTAATGGCCTTGCCTGCAGGATTTATCCTATGGATGGGGGCGAGGGACACTTTGCCGCAAAACTGAGAAAAAAGGAAACCTTTGATGGTGGCATATATCGTACAGCCCACACCACAAATCCTACAGATAAAAAGAAAATCCCTGCATTTGTCACCGATTTTCTCAATGATTGTTTTTATGACATAAGCGACTATTCCCGTTTGCTTGTGTTAGGAGACAGAGTGTATGCTCTGCCTGAGTATTGTCCCGATGTTAAGGGCACAGGAGTACTGAGAGCGGGAGTATATGTGGGCAATATAAAGAAGAATTACTTTGAGCCTGAGCATCACCTGTTTATGAGTGCTGATATTAAGAATGTAAAGAGGGTTGTAGACCTTTCTCTTTGCGATGAGCGTGTAAGAAAATTCCTCAGGGGAGAAGAAATTCCCGTAGAGGATAATATAAAGGGATACACCGCTGTAGCGGTTGAGGGTATTATTACTGGCTTTGGTAAAGTCAGCGGTGGTATGCTAAAAAATAAGTATCCCAAAGGATTAAGATTATTATAATATTTTTCATTTATAAGGAGCAGATATGGACAGATTATCTGACATTGGTGAAATCAAAAGAATAATGGAAAGTTCGGGCTTCAGTTTTTCAAAAGCGCTGGGACAGAACTTTATCGTGAATCCCTCTGTATGCCCTAAAATGGCAGAAATGTGCGGTGCAGACAAGGATTGCGGAGTGCTGGAGGTTGGCCCCGGTATCGGTGTTCTGACCAATGAACTTTGCAAGGTGGCAAAGAAGGTTGTGGCAGTAGAACTTGATAAACGTCTGCCCGAGATTCTCTCGAAAACTCTCAGTGACCACGAAAACGTAAAGATTGTCAGCGGTGACATAATGGAGATTGACCTGCACAAACTTATTGAGGATGAGTTTAGCGGTATGGATGTGGTGGTGTGTGCAAATCTGCCTTACTACATAACCTCTCCTGTTATTATGAAACTTCTGGAGGAAAAATTGCCTATTAAATCCCTCACGGTTATGGTGCAGAAAGAGGCGGCAGACAGACTCTGTGCTCAGATGGGTACAAGAGCCTGCGGCGCGGTTACGGCCGCTGTAAGATATTATAGCGACCCGAAACTTCTGTTCAAGGTATCTGCAGGTTCGTTTATGCCGCCCCCAAAGGTAGATTCTGCTGTTATCCGTCTGGATATTCATCAGACGCCTGCTGTGGATTTAAAAGACGAAAAACTCTTTTTCAGAGTTATTAAATCCGCCTTTGCACAGCGCAGAAAGACGCTTGTTAATTCTGTTGCATCGGGACTATCTATTGACAAGGCAACTGTTACAAGACTTATGCAGGAAAATTCCCTTAATCCTCTTGCTCGTGCAGAGCAGATGAGCCTTGAGGACTTTGCAACTCTTACAAACGCATTGTGGGAGGCAAATGTATGAAGGTGGAAATGATAAGCTGGATAGCCTTTGCTATGGGTGTTTTTCTCTGTGTTGTGGGCATAATTATCTGGGCAAAGAAAAAGATAGATTTAGTCCACGGAGATGACGCAGACAAGGTGGCAGAGTATGATGTAGAGCCTTATGCCAGAGTGCTGGGTATCGGTGTTATGATTCTTTCTCTTGCGGTAATCTCCTATGGAGTGCTTTCTTGCTTTCCTATGATTCCTGTTTTTGTGCAGTGGATTGCGGTGGGAGCTTTCGGCGGCGCAGGTACAGCAGTGCTTCTCTACGGACACAAAAAATATTTTGATAAGTAATTCATAATGAAAAATAAGGAGCTGTGGAATTTACCACAGCTCCTTTTGTTGTTTGTGTTTTTATCCAACGATGCCTGCAATGAATTTCTGAATTGCGGTAGCATCCTTAATTGTAATCTCTCCGTCTGTATCATAATCAGCAAGGGTCTTGACTGTATCGGAGAATACACTGATTTCAGCCAGATGCTTCTGAATAGCAGTAGCATCCTTGATGTTGATATCACCATCAAAGTTTACGTCACCTGTAAGAATCTTTGAAAGGTCAGCAAACTTAATGTTGTTATTCTTTGCGTATTCTTCTGCATATGAACCTTCCTTGCCGATAATTACAAGATTCTCGGCACAATAGTCAAATGCATTTTCACCTATATATGTAACAGACTCGGGAATTGTAATCTCCTGAAGATTACTGCAACTGTTAAACGCGCCCTCGTCAATAGTAGAAACAGACCCGGGAATTACTACGCTTGTGATAGGGGTGTTATAAAATGCCTCAACACCGATATAGGTAAGGCTTTCAGGCAGGGTAAGCGTTTCGATATTAGTAGACATAAAGGCTCTGTAGCCGATTTCGGTGATACCCTCGGGAAGAATTGCCTGAGTGATACCGCATGCGGCGAAGCCTTCGTCCTCAATAACCTTAAGGTTTGCAGGGATGTTTATTTCTGCACCGCAACCATAGAATGCCCTGTAAGAGACGGTTTCTACAGAATCGGGGAGGATGATTTCATCAAGGCTTGAAAAAGCCTGAAAAGCTCTCTTGCCGATTTTTGTAACGCCGTCACTCACCTTGTAACTTTCGATTCCGTTTCCCAAGGGGAAGTACAGCAGCTCGGTTTTATCCTTGTTATAAAGCACACCGTCAATACTGCAGTAATTCTTGTTTTCGGGGGATACGTTTATTGCCTTAAGATTAACATTTTTTGTGAATGCGTCGCTGTCAATGAATGTTACCGAAGCAGGAATGTTCAACTCCTTCAGCCATACACAGTTGAGAAAAGCGTTTTTGGGAATGTTAGTGAGGTTTTCAGGGAGAATAATTTTCTCAAATCTGCCGCCGTAGAAAGCGCTGTCACAGATGTATGTTGTTGCTTCGTCTACTGTGCAGACCTTGTCCTCTTTATGTGTGGGATAAGACATAAGAGTTGTCTTGTCCTTGTTGTAAAGAATTCCGTCTACGCTTGAATATGCAGGGTTGTCAGGATGAACATTAAATTCTTTAATAGAAATCAAATAATATTTGTAATCAACAATTTCAGGCATAGAGATGTTTTTGATGCTTGAAGGGATGTTAATGGTTAAGGGGTTAAAGACTATACCGTAGAAGAAGGTTTCGCCTTCAATGCCAGTAACAGGCATACCGTCAATGGTGTCGGGGATATTTAACTCTGTATCATCTGATTTGAAACCTGTGAGGATTACTTCGCCGTCAACTACCTTGTAATTCCAGTAGATAACAGGTTCTACAGCATCACCGTAGCCTTTGCCCCAGGCAAGGTTAATACCACCGATGCTTCTGATTATTCTGTCTGCAGTATAATCGGAAAATCCGAAGGGAATGATTATATCATCAATAAGCTGCTGGTCGGTCTTGCCTGATTCCTGTTGAGCAGTGTGAAGATCATATTTCAGGAAGGATTTAAACATATCCTCGTTAGTCTGGTCATATTGAGATTTGCAGGTGCCCACAACATTGCCCGTGGTAGAAATCATCATAACAGGGCCGTATTCTTCGGGATTTTCACCTTCCCAGAAAACAGCATAGGTAGTTTTGTAGCGGTCTGCTACATTCTCATACATTGTACCGTCACAGTATGCCGTGCCTCCGAGTTCGCCATATCTGAGCATAATGGGATGAGTCTGATATCCTACATCTGAACTGAAAATAGCGTAGCACTCATCCATAATTTCAATGGATGCCTGAGACAGGTCATAGACATACAGATTACCCTCAACCTGAGTGCAGCGTTCTTTCTTGGACTGCCAGCTTGTAAAGGATTCACCTGTGTCAAGTATGGTGATGTGGCAGTAAATACGAGAACTGTGAGTCCAGCTTTCTGGCACTCTGAAATACAGCACGTTTGACTGTGAGTCTGTGTCCTCGGCACTTACACCAATAACAGCGCAACTCATAATACAGAGGATTGCGAGGAGAAAAGCCAGTAATTTTTTGTACATTTAAAACACTCCTTTATAGGATATTTTTTAAGCCTTGCGGCTGTCTTCTGATTTAACTATACCACTTTGGTCTAACACAGTCAACAAATATTTATAAATTTAATAAGAATAGCAGATTTGTAAACAATAAGGGTGGGCTTACATTTGTATCATAACCTGTTTCAGGTTAAAAGTCAATAACCTGAAACAGATTAAAGTATACTTTTTCTGAGGTGGTTATATAATGTATAAGCGCATTCGGGATTTACGAGAGGACAGAGACCTTAATCAGACTCAGGTTGCAAAGTTTCTGGGAATGTCTCAAACAGGTTATTCCAAATATGAAACAGGAGAAAATGATCTGCCCACTTGGGTGCTGATAAAACTTGCTGATTTTTACGGAACCAGCATTGATTATCTCCTTGAGCAGACAGACACAATCACAAGATATCCAAAAAAATAAGGAGCTGTGGAATTTACCACAGCTCCTTTGTTTTATTGTTATATGATTACATCTTGTCGGGGCAGGATACAGAGAACATTGTGAGAACGTTCTTGATAACTGCGCGGACTGCACCGCAAAGTGCAAGTCTTGCCTGAGTGAGAGCCTCTTCGCCGCACTTAACTCTATGTGCGTTGTAGAACTTATGGAAGAGGGTTGCAAGAGTTGTTACATACTTTGTGATTCTTGTGGGGTCGTAGTTCTTTGCAGCAGCAACAACCTCGTCTGTGTATGCGGCAAGGTGATGGATAAGCTCAAGTTCCTCTGACTCTTTCAGCAGGGTGAGTTCCTCCAGTGTGCAATCACGCTTAGTAATTCCGTCTGCCTCAAGATTGCGGAAGATACTGCAGATTCTTGCGTGTGCATACTGAACATAATAAACAGGGTTCTGATTATCCTGAGTAACAGCCAGGTCAAGGTCAAAGTCCATCTGAGTGTTTGCCTCTCTTGTGTTGAACATAAATCTTGTGCTGTCAACAGGTACTTCGTCAAGCAGGTCAGAAAGCTGGATAGCTTTACCTGTACGTTTGCTCATCTTTACAGGTTTACCCCCTGAGAGGAGTTTTACAAGCTGCATCAGAACGATATCCAGTTTGTCGCCATTGTAGCCGATAGCATCCATAGCACCCTTCATTCTCATAACATGGCCGTGGTGGTCAGCACCCCATACATTGATGCAGGTGTCAAAGCCTCTGTCGAATTTATCCTTGTGATATGCAATGTCAGCGGCAAAGTATGTGGGGTTGCCGTTTGCACGGATAAGTACATCATCCTTGAGTTCAAGTTTATCAATCTCTTCCTGAGACTTGCCCTGTTCAAGGTATTTCTTTGTGAGAATTTCAATGTTCTTGTACCAGAGTGCGCCTTCATTTTCGTATGTAAGGCCTTTTTCTGTCAGCAGGTCAACAACCTCTTTAACTTTTCCGGACTGGTGAAGTTCGCTTTCAAAGAACCATTTGTCATAGGTGATGCGGTACTTCTCCATATCTGCCTGCATCTTTGCAATGTTCTTGGGCAGAGCAAAATCAACCAGAGCGCGGCGTCTGTCAGCACTCTCTGCGTTTACAAATGCATCACCGTGGATATCTGCAAATTCCTTTGCACGGTCGGTGATGTCACCGCCCTGATATCCGTCCTCGGGGAATTCTGTTTCGGGAATATAAATCTGCAGGTATCTTGCTTCAAGGGAGTTTGCGAATTTCTCAATCTGATTACCTGCATCGTTTACATAGAACTCTCTGAACACATCGTATCCTGCTTTCTCAAGCACTGCAGCAAGGCAGTCACCCAGAGCACCGCCGCGGGCATTACCCATATGCATGGGACCTGTGGGGTTTGCGGATACAAACTCAACCATATATTTTTTGTTCTGACCGTAGTCGCTGTTGCCGTAGTTTTCACCCTCGGTCTCAATCTCTTTGATAACAGAAGCAAAGTACTCGGGCTTGAAGAAGAAATTGATAAAACCTGCACCTGCAGCCTCGCATCTGTCAAAGAATGTACCCTCAAGGGAGATAGAGTCACACAGAGCCTGTGCAATCTTCATAGGAGGCATACGGAATACTCTTGCACCTGCCATAGCGGCATTTGTTGCAAGGTCGCCGTTTGCGCGGTTTGCAGGGGCCTCAATAATAAACTGAGGAGCCTCTGCCTCAGGGAGAAGGCCCTCTTTCATAGCCTTTGAGAAAGCCTCGTTAATTGCGTTTCTTAACTGTAATACAGCGTTTGCAGAAGTTTTAGACATTTCAGTTTACCTCTTTTTCTGTAACTTTTATATGAATTTCATTTTTACTTACTAAACCTGCGTTGAAGTCAAGTGTGTAACTTGCCTGTATGGTGCCGCCTTTTTCCGTAAGGTTGTTCTCGATAAGGTTGGCAAATACCCCAACCATAAGGTCACCGAACATTGTGCTGTAGTGACACTGATGGCGTCTGCCTCTTTCAAGAGTAAGCCGGGAGTTGCCTGCGCCTTTGCGGATAACTGTGACAATATCGTTTCCCTGTACCTCAACTGTGTTGTCAAAGAAGATTT
>SVPX01000057.1 GCA_015065665.1 Oscillospiraceae bacterium
GACAATCTGCTTTCGCGTGTAAAAATTGATTCTGTCTGCTTCAGTGCACCGAAAAGCTTTGTTTCAAAGGACGGGAGAAGGATTGAAAAAGAGCTTTCTCTGCTTGAGAGCATTTCATCAAAAATTCCTCATAATGAGCCAAAAAGTGGGGATACCATCCTTGCGGATGAAGCGAAAATAAATATGCTTTTCACCTATAAGGATGCAGAGGAGCTGTCCGACCCGAACGAGTTGTCTATGATCTTTTCAATAGAGCTTGGAGAAAAGAAGGTCATGTTTACCGGTGACGCTTATCACAAGCCTCTTGATATGCTTGCAAGGACGCACGGCGACAGCCTGAGAGCGGACGTCTGCCAGCTTGCACACCACGCGCTGAACGGCGGAAGCGAGGAGTTTTATTCTGCTGTAGGTGCAAAAGCTTTGTAGGTGTTGTTTGCATACAGGGGATTGTACAGACTCTGCAGGATAATGGGAACATCGGGATTTAAATCGCGGATTTCCATACAGGAGAAAAGCAGTTGTTCCTTTGCTTTGGCGGCGGCTTCTTTGATGACAGGCGCGTTTACGCCATTTGACAAAATGCTCAGCAGAGTGTTTGTGTCTGCATATTGCAGAACACGGATAATATCGTTGCCGCCAATGGAGATAATAACAAGGTCGGCTTTTGCGATGCCCTCTCTCGCAACTTCTTCGTTACATACTACCCGGAGCAGGTCACCTGTTGTGTGTCCCGGGACAGCACAGTTGCTAAGATTGTATCGTTTCTCTTTGGCAATCAACACAGAGTAACTGTCCTCAATGTTTTCAAGTCCGTAACCTGAGGCGATAGAATCACCGAGAACAGACAAACATAAAGGCTGAGGTGCAACTTCTGCTGAAACTGAAAACAGAGAAAAAACAGAATAACATACAATGATTAAAACTGTAATAAGGGCAAGATTTCTTTTTGTTATTTTCATATTATTCCTCCTTATCCTTCTGTAACGGGATTTAAGGGAGGTTATCAGAATGCCCAGTTGCCGTCTTTGAAGATAGGAACTTCTTTTCCGTTCTCTGTTTTTGCTGTGATGGAAAGGTCCTTTGTACCAATCATAAAGTCAACGTGAACGATGCTGTCATTAATGCCGAGCTTGTGGATTTCTTCCAGAGTGTATTTTTCGTAATCTCTTACACAGGAACTGAAGCCTTCACCGAAAGCAAGGTGACAAGCGGCATTTTCGTCAAAGAGAGTATTGTAGAAAAGAATTCCTGAATTGCGGATGGGGGAGTCGTAGGGAACAAGGGCACACTCGCCAAGGTAACGGGCACCTTCGTCTGTATCAAGGATAGAGTTGAGGAGTTCTTCGCCCTTTTCTGCGTGAGCCTCTACAATTTTGCCATCCTTGAGAACAAAGTGGAAGTTTTCAATAAGTGAGCCCTGATAGGAAAGGGGCATAGAAGAATAAACAATACCGTCAGCACGGTTTCTGTCAGGGGATGTGAAAACTTCCTCTGAGGGGATGTTTGCATTGTACTCTACATCGGAATTCAGAAGCAGGTCGCTGCCGCCCATAAATCTGCCCTCGGGGAGAAGTCCTACTGTCAGGTCGGTGCCGTTTGAGGATGTGTAGTGAAGTTCTGTGATGCCAAGGGAGTTAAGATACTCGTATCTGTTCTTAAGGTCTGCGTTATGCTCTTCCCAGTTTCTGATGCCGTCACCCTGTGCGCGGGATGTGTAAAGGATAGCCTCCCAGAGTTTTTCTACTGCAACGGATGCTCTCTCGCCGGGGAATACCTTCTTTGCCCAGGCTTTACCTGCTACTGCGGCAATGCACCATTGATATTTATTGTCCATCTCATCTCTGTAGGGCTTGAATACACCGCGGCGGATGCCAAGGCACTTTGCCATCTTCTTCTGATTGATGCCCTTAAGACCATCGGGGTCTTCGCTCTCAAGATAGATAATAGCAGGGAGAGTCTTTACTCTGTGCTTCATCTTCTCGATCTCCCAATCCTCAACTGCAGACAGGACTTTTTCTTTCTGATATCTTACGTCAAGTTTACGCAAAGGCTGATAACTCCACTCCACGTTAACCTTACTTGCACCTGCCTTGTAACATTCTTCTGCAAGAATCTTTACAAACTCGGGCTGGTCAAGCTCGGCTACAATGATAACCTCCTGACCTTTCTGAACATTTACGCCCTTTCTGGCAAGAAGTTTTGCATAATCTCTGAGTATAGTTTTTTTCATTTTTATATTCTCCTTTTCGGTGGTTTTGCAAAGAATAATCTTTAATTTAATTATACCATTACAGGATATAAGGTCAATAGAAAAAAGTGATTTGTCCCTTTTATTCTTTGACATTGACACTAGGGCAATGTATAATCAATATATTAAAGGATTTAAGAATCCTGTGATGTTCAGGGTGGCTTTTTTGTATATTGAATGTAAGGTAGAAACCACCAATCTTTTAAGGGGTGATTCCAATGAGGACATGGTGAAATCCCGGGGCAGCATCATAGGGCTTTTATTTCAATCTGATTATGGATTTTTATGAGGAGGATTTTATGATGGTTGCTCCCCACAAACAGAAAACACCCGCACTACGCAAAGAAAATTTCTTCAGAAGAAATATATTTGTTCTGCTGTCTTTTCTTGCACCTGTGATGATAATGTCTGCGGTACTTGTTCTGAAAAACTATTTTCCTTTTGGCAACAGAATGATCCTCAATTTCGACTGTTGGCATCAGTATTATCCTTTCCTTGCAGAGTATCAGCGGATGCTCAAAGAAGGGACCTCTGTGCTGTACTCCTGGAACACAGGCGGAGGTGTCAACTTCTTCGGAGTCATTGCAAACTATGTGGCAAGTCCTTTGTATCTGCTCAGTGTGTTTATCCCCTCGGGTACACCATATCTGCAGATGTTTTTTGCCGCTACGGTTGTGCTGAGAATGGGTATTGCAGGAATGTGCTTTGCGATTTTTCTGAGAAAAGTTTTCACTCGTAATGACCTTTCTCTCGTTACATTCTCTCTGATGTACGCCCTGTGTGCATTTATGCTTGGATACTACTGGAATACAATGTGGCTGGACACAGTGGCAATAATGCCTCTTGTTATTGCGGGAGTTATTTCTGTGCTGAAAGAGGGCAAATTCGCTCTGTATATAATATCTCTCGCTCTTTCCATAGTATGCAGTTTTTATATAGGTTATATGGTCTGCCTCTTTGTGCTGATTGTAAGCGTAGTCTACACCATAATCTCTTTTGTATCTGTAAAGCACAGCCTGAAGAATGCAGGAAAGATGTTGGCATATACACTGGTCGCCTTCATGATTACAGCGGTGGTGACTATTCCTGCCTTCCTTATGCTTCAGTCATCTGACAGTGCAGGCTCTGTATCTGAGTTTTCCTTCAGTTACAAAATCAACACCGCCTACGGATATAAAGATTACACAATCCTCAACACACTCCTTGCTATCGGCAAGACTATAACAAATCTTCTTGCATTTACAAAACCTGTTGTGGTGGATAAAGGCCTGCCCAATATTGCCTGCGGTGTGCTGAGCCTTGTGCTGATTCCTTTCTACTTCTTTACAAAAAAGATAAAACTCAGAGAGAAGATTGTGAGCCTTTGCCTCCTTGTTTTCTTTGTGTTGAGTTTTGTTGTCAATCAGCTTAACTATATCTGGCATGGTATGAGTACTCCTGCGATGGTTTATTACAGATGGAGTTTTATCTTCTCCTTTGTGCTGGTTGTACTTGCATACAGAGCTTTTACTCTTGTTGATGCTTTTTCTAAAAAGACTTTTATCTTTGCATCCTCGTTTATGGCGGTTTACCTTGCCTGTGCCTTCTTTTTGCAGAGAAAGATATCCGTCCTTGTTACCCTTGCAGGTGCAGTGGTGATTATTGCAGGTTTACTCCTTTACAGAAAAGGTAAGATGGGATACCGAATCCTTTCTCTGCTGTTGTGTCTGTTTGTGGTGGGAGAGATGACCTTAAGTGCTTACTATGGGGTGACAACTGTTGGCTCTACTTCTATTGAGGATTATCCCAAGGATTATGCTCAGGTAACTGCCCTCTCGGATATTGCAAAGGATAAAAGTGGAGAAGACATATTCTACCGCACAGAGTTTGTTTCTCCCAACTCGCTCAATGACGGAGATTTGTATTCTCTCTATGCAATCACCACATTCAACTCCATGGTGGACGATTCTTATGCAGATTTCCTTGCTGAGTTCGGACTTGCCGCTTCAAAGGTGAATAACAGGTATGCTTATTTTCAGGGCACACCTGTGGCTGATTTATTCCTCAATATAAAATATCTTATTAGCAGAGAGAACGAGACCGCTCTTTCTCAGAAATACCTTGATGTTGTTGCGACAACTGACGAATGTGTTCTCTATGAAAACAAGGCTTATGTGCCTATGGGCTTTGTGACAAAGGACAGCCTTTCAGATCTTAGTCTCCACGAAGAATCCTATCTGTCTGTATGGACTCAGAATGATATGTTCCGTCTTGCAACAGGTATAGAGGAGCCTGTGCTTCTTGAGATTGAGCCTGTGGATGTACCCTCTACTTCTGACGAGATAACACTTGTAGAAGGTTTTGAACATAAATACAGTTGTGAATTCAGCGATAAAGAGGAAGAAACAGTACTTGAGTTTGACTACGAAGTTCCTGAGAATGGTTCTTACTATGGTTGCTTCTATTCTTCTTCTGTTGAAGATACTGAACTTGTTGTGAACGGTGACGAGGATAATGTGCTTTCATTCAATCAGGAGTATTCTCACCTTGCGGCTCTTGGTGAATACAAAAAAGGTGATAAACTGACCGCAAAGATTCCTTGCGAGGGGGGAAAGAAAAGCGCGGTAAGTGCATATCTTGTCAGACTTGATGAGGATGTGTTCAGCAGAGGTGTGAAGATTCTCTCTGAAAGCACAATGAAAACAACTGACTTAAACGATAGAGGCTTTGAGGGTACAATCAATATAAAGGAAGATGGACTTCTTTATACATCTGTTCTTTATACTGAGGGATTCAAAGCCTTTGTAGACGGCAAAGAAGTTGAAATTACCCCTGTAGCCGAGACTTTTGTTGCGATTCCCCTAACACAGGGTGAACATACAATAGAACTCAGGTTTACTCCTGTGGGACTTTATATGGGTGCAGGTGTATCTGCTCTGGGGGTAATTCTTTTTGTGTGCCTTTGCGTTGTGAAACGCAAGAGAAAATCTACAGATGAAACGGTTCCCGAAGTCACAGAGTCACCCTTAAATGAAGCAATAAATGAGGTGTCGGAAGAATCAAATGATTCCTCCCAAACAGGAACATAATGGCAAATTGCACAGATAATTGATGATAATAATATGTAAAATGTGAATTGAAAAATACAGTTTTTTTATGGTATCCTATATATGTAATATTATCCCTTTAAGAGCGGTGCTCTTTCAGGAGAACAGGAGGAGAATTATTTATGAAAATTAAAAGCCGTGCCGGAAGATTCCTTTCAATTCTTCTGGTTATTACCATGCTTGTGTCAGTAGCGGCTCTGGGACTTTCTGCTGTATCCGCAGCAGCAGGACCTCAGCTTACCTATGACTTCCAGTATGCAAACGCAGGTTATGCTGAGGGCGTAATCACCCTCAAAGCAGGCTCATCTGCCGATTATGGTACATACTATCTGTACTGGGCAAATGATTCTAAGGCTCTTGATGGTTATGCACCTATTAAGAGCATTACACTCAACACAGCACAGAATTATGTTAAGATGGGTGAGTTTACTGCAATCCCTGCAGACGCAACAAAAGTTATTGCTACTAAGAGCACTACTACAAAGACAGTTGCTTCTGCCGCTGCAGTATATAGCATTCCTGCGGATAAGCAGTTCAAGTATGACTCATCCGATAAGGAATATGTTTTCCAGACTCTTTCTGATATCCACTTCCATAGAGACGGTTACCAGCCCTATGAGTATGCTGATGAGCATTTTCTGAGTGCGCTGAACGCTGCTGAAGAGAGAGGCGCAGAATTTGTTTCTACTTGCGGTGACCAGACAAACTACAGTGATTTAAAAGAATGGCAAGGTTACCTCAACACAATCGCAAAATCTGATTTTACAGGCGCTGTTTATGAGGTTAACGGTAACCATGAGCCTTATACTCAAGGCGATATTGGCAGCTCATCATATAATACTTTTCTTTCCCAGTACAGACTTGCATCAGGTCTTAATGCAGTAACCGCTAAAATGCAGTCTGAACTTTATTATGAGATAACTGCTTCTAATGGTGACCACCATATCTATATGGCTTTGGAGCTTGTTAACAATACACATCATCCCGGTATTTCTGACAACTTCTCAAAGGCACAGATGGATTGGCTTGAGGGACTTCTCAATAAGTACAAGAATGATGGTAAGAAAATCTTTATCTATGAACACGCACCCTTCAGAGGCTACGGTGCAGGTGATAACAAGACATCTCCTCACTATGGTGCAGCGATGACCATTGATAAGGCATTATATCCCCAGACATACAGATTCAAGGAGCTTCTTGAGGCTAACAAGAATATTGTGTGGTTCAGCGGTCATACACACATCGACTTTATGTATAACTACAACTTCGATAACGAGAACGGCACAACAGCTTATACAGTTCACGTTCCCTCCACAGCTTCCAGTACAACAGTAAACGCTTCCGGCGGACTGGATTATGTAGCAAAAGAAGACAATGCACAGGGTTACTTTGTTGATGTTTATGATGATGCAACTGTAGTTAACGGTACAGATATGGTTAAGAACGAAATTCTGCCTCTGTACACATACCTGGTTGATTACTCAGGGGATAAGCTTGTTGAAAACGATATGCCCACACAGCCCGACGTGAACTACGAAAAAGTTCAGGTTGTTGTTGATGTAAAAGCTCTGTCCGAGAATCCCTCTTCAGTTAAAGTTAAGCTTTACGGCGCAGACGATGTAACTGTTACTGATGAGGTTACAATGGCAAAAGCAACAGACGGCACATATGTTGCAAATGTTTCTACTCAGTTTACAAAAATGAAGTTTGTTGTAAACGGAAGTACATCAGGTGAGTATACAGTTGCTAACTGTAAGGTAGTTCTTGGCGGCGTAAAGGTTAAGGTTAACCTTGCAGATATCAAGGACAAAAACAACGCAAGTTGCACAGGCTGGGCAACTGTAAATGCTTATGCGTGGAACAGCGCATCAAACCAGAACGCAGGTACATGGCCCGGTGCAGCTATGGCAAAAGAGGCTGATGGTTCTTATACATACCTGATTCCTGACGGCATAGACCCCGATATGATTATCTTCAACAATGGTACATCACAGACCGCTGACCTGAGCATTACTCCTTATATTGTTTCCAGAGTAGAAGGCAGCTACACTCTCACAGATGGTAATGGTGACATTGTTACACTTCCCATTGAGACAACAACAGATGGTGGTAACGATGACAAAACAGAGTTAATCGACATTTATTTTGTTAAGCCTTCAAGTTGGGCAAATGCTTATATCTATGCCTATTATGGTGACGGTACAAATTGTGACAAAGAATGGACCAAGCCTTATCCCGGTAATCTTATGACCTTTGTTGAAAACGATAACGGCAATGCTGTTTATGTAGGTCAGGTTCCCAAGGATATCAATACAATCAAGTTTGCCGATGGCTCTCCTACAAACCGCAGAACCGATATTATTGTTGATTTTGCAGATGATATCTGTTTCCAGATTGGTGCATCTGCAGGCACAAACAAGTGGTATGTTACTACTTATGATTATGAGGTTCCCACAGATCCCACAGAGACAACAACTGCTCCTATAACAGAGCCTACCAAGCCTACAGAAACTGATCCTGTAGAGATCACAACTGTAACAGAGACAGATCCCACAGAGGCTACAACAACTGTTCCTGCTACTACTGAGACAGAGCCTGTTGAGTACATCTATGGTGACGCTGATATTGACGGTGTTGTTACAATCAAGGACGCAACTCTTATTCAGAAGTATATTGCTGATATCGAGGGTGCTGACCTTGAGGGTGTGGCATTCACACAGGCTAATGTAAACGGTGACGCAGCAGTTAACGTAAGAGATGCAACATATATCCAGAAGTACGTTGCAGGTATCGAGAGCATCTTCCCTGTTGAGCAGACCGAACTTGCTCAGGTTGGTGCAACATCTGCTGAACTCAAAACACTTCTTACCAATGTGAAGACAGCACTTGACAGCGAGGTGTACTACGCTTCTTATGTAGCATATTCAAATCTTAAGAAGGCATACAGTACATATCAGAATGCTACTTCTGATGTTAATGCTGCATACAATGCAGTTAACAAGGCATTCACAGATTACAAGACTATGAAGAGCAATAACCCCAGCCACGTTAATATTTCTGCTTCTTCCGGCGGAAGTGTCAGCGCAGGTTCCACAACAAATGCAACTTCTATTGACGGTCTTAAGACCAAGCCCTCTGATGGTGCTTATGCAATAAGAGGCGCATTCAATAACTGGGGTAACACAGCACTTGAGTACATGGTTAAGGGTTCTGACGGTACATATTACATTTCCTACGAGCTTAAGGCAGGTACTTATAAGTTCAAGTTCTACAATGCCGATACAAGTGCATGGTATGGCAACGGTGACGGTTCAGGTGAATATCCAATGAATCCCGGCGACAAGGATTGGACATTTACTACTTCAGAGGCTGACTGCTTTATAGTTGCTCCTGAGGACGGCGTATATACCTTCCAGTATCGTCTTGATTCTTCAGGTAAAGTTAAGATTTCCTTTATCAAAAAGTAACAGTTTAACATTATTAAACCTTCTTGACAAGGGGTGCGGATTTATGGATGAGTCTGCACCCCTTGTCCCTTTTTATAAACAAATATACTGCAAACAACAGGCGTACCCCATAGAGGATACGCCTGTTGTTGTGTTAAAGTTTATTGATTTTTACTTTGATTCCTTTTTATCGTTTCTGTAGAACAGATTCTTGTCCAGACTCTGGCAGATAGCCTTGAGAGCCATTGCAAAGACAATGGAAATAAAGAAAATTGCAGTATAGAAAACGATTTTTGAAGAGTCTCCTGTACTGATAGAGTTGTAGAAAATTGAAGCAGTTTTTTCGTGTACAAGGTAAATCTCCATTGAATAACCGCCAATCCATATAAGGAAAGTGCCAAGAGCCCCCATCTTAACTGCAGAGAAAAGTGCGGCGAAAAGGAAGATATGGCAGATAGCGAAGATACCACCGATGTATCTGTATATGTATACAAGTTCGGGGAAGGGATAATAGAAGTATAAAATATAGATTCCGCCAAGCACGATACCTGCAAGTGCAATCCACAGACTGGATATCTTTTTGCCTTCTTTTACAAACTTACCTGCCCACGCACCCAGCAGGAATATGGGGATTCTTGTAAGTGCGATTTCTGTACGGGCATAGAATGTAGGGGCAGTTTTCATCAGCAGATAATTCACAGCAATAACGCCAACTACAGAGCAAATCATACCTATAAGACCTGTTTTCTGATACAGTTTGTGAATAAGGGGATAGATAGCATAGAGGAAAATCATCAGAACAAAATACCAGAAATAGCGCACACCCTTTGTGAAGAAAGAAACGAAGAATACATTTCCGAGATAGGTGTTTATGCTGTCAGGAGATTTATATGCAAACCACATAGCGGCTACAATGAATACTGCAGGAAGAATACGGGTTGCACGTTTTTTGTAGAAATCTTTCAGTGGGGGATTTTTGCACATGGAGTAGTAGAGTCCGATACCTGACATAAACAGGAACATATCAACACCCTTGTTACCTTGATTGCGAATGAGGTCGAGGATTCCTCCCAGAACAGGTGCTTTTGGCATAGCAGCTTTGAAACTTACATACGAGTGGAAGAGTACAACCATAATGGTTGCAAGTCCAAAGAGCATATCGCGGGTACTGCTGAGAGCAGACAGATTGAATCCCGACTCTTTGGGTGCAGTGATTTTTTTACCCATAATTGATCTCCTTATTTGTTATTGTCAATGTAGGCACAGGCGGCAAGTGCGGCAACTGCACCGTCTGCAGTGGCGGTTGTGATCTGACGGATTTCTTTTGTGCGGCAGTCACCTGCAACAAAAACACCATCAGTATCAGTAAGGCACTTTTCGTCTGCAACTACATAACCTCTGCCGTCAAGAGCGGTCATATTCTCAAACGCCTTGTTGTCGGGACAAAGTCCGATGGCAACAAACACACCCTGAGGTTTAATCTCGCTTATTGTACCGTCAGTATTTTTGAGGACAACGGATTCAAGTTCACCATCGCCCTTGAATTCTTCAACAGTTGTGTTGAGGATAATCTCCACATTGTCGCGGCTCTGAAGGTTATCAATGAGTCTCTGCTCGCCTGTAAGGTAAGAGAGGTTCTGGATGATAGTAACCTTTTTACAGGTTTCAGCAAGGAGTGTAGCGTCGACTAAAGCAGAGTTACCGCCTCCGATAACTGCAACCTCCTGTCCCTGATAGAAAGCACCGTCACATACAGCACAGAATGAGATTCCGTTTCCGATGAAGTTTTCTTCACCTTCTACACCAAGAGTGCGGTGCTTTGCACCTGTTGCAATGATTACAGCCTTGCAGTCATACTTGCCAAAGTCGGTAAGTACGGTGAATGTGCCATCATCGTTTTTAGTGATGCTCTGTGCTTCTTCCAGTTCAACCTGAGCACCCTGACTGATAGCCTGCTCAACCATTTTGTCTGCAAGTTCGGTACCGCTTATTGAGAGTGCGGCAGGGAAGTTTTCAATCTTGTGGGAGTAGGTAATCTGTCCGCCAAATCCAGATTTTTCCAGCACAAGGGGAGTTTTACCTGCTCTGCATGCATAGGTTGCGGCAGTAAGTCCTGCAGGACCGCCGCCGATAATAATAATATCGTGCATTTTTTCTGCTCCTTTATAAAGGAATAAAGTTCAATGCCGCCGCAAGGAATTTTGTATAGTCCCTGCGGCGGTTTGTGTTTTTTTATTATATTTTAGCCTGTCTGCTGAGTTTTATTCTGAATGTAGCCCTTGATAGCAACTACGTTTACGAACTTCTCAGCGTTGCCGCCCTTAACCTCAACAAGTGTGGGAGCCTGTCTGAGACTGAGCTCACGAGCAAGAGCCTCGTTGTCTTCTACATAGATTTTCTCGAAGCTGATGCCTGCTCTGTCAAGAAGCTGAGCCATAGCCTTGCAGTTGGGACAGCTCTTTGTAGCAAAAAGGTAAACACCATCTGCAAGAACAGCAGAGTTTTCTTCTTCAACTGTAACAGTTGTGGAAACGCCATCTCTGCGGAGAACGGAGTTCTCAATGTTGTAAACCTTTCTGTCCTTGAACTCCTGAGCTTTACCATCGTTGAAGTTCTGAACAGGACGGTAGTAACCTGTGATACGGCTGTAAACCTCTGCAGCCTCACCGCATTCGGGGCAGGTGTAATGTTCACCTACAATATAGCCGTGGTTCTTACATACGGAGTATGTGGGAGAAAGTGTGAAGTAGGGGAGCTTGTAGTTCTCTGCAATTGTGCGGACAAGTTTTGCTGCACTCTGCCATGTGGGGAGTTTCTCGCCAAGGAATGCGTGGAATACTGTACCTGATGTGTAGAGTGTCTGCAGGTTGTCCTGAATGTCAAGAGCAGAGAAGATATCCTCTGTGTAGCCAACAGGCAGGTGAGAGGAGTTTGTATAGTAGGGAACGCCTGACTCCTGGTTAGCTGTGATGATGTCGGGATAGTACTTAAGGTCGTGCTTTGCAAGACGGAATGCTGTACTTTCTGCAGGTGTTGCCTCCAGGTTGTACAGGTCGCCGTACATCTCCTGATAGTCAGAGAGTCTTTCTCTCATATGGTTGAGAACTCTCTCTGTAAAGTTCTGGCACTCGGGATGAGTCATATCCTTCTGTACCCACTTTGCATTAAGACCAGCCTCGTTCATACCAACAAGACCGATTGTGGAGAAGTGGTTGTTGAATGTGCCGAGATAATGCTTAGTGTAGGGGTAGAGGCCCTCGTCCATAAGCTTTGTGATAACGCCTCTCTTGATTTTGAGTGAACGAGCGGCAATATCCATCATATGGTCAAGCTGCTTGTAGAAATCTTCTTCGTCCTTTGCGTTGTGTGCAAGTCTGGGCATATTGATTGTAACAACGCCGATAGAACCTGTGCTTTCACCTGAGCCGAAGAAACCACCGGACTTCTTGCGAAGCTCTCTTAAGTCAAGACGGAGACGGCAGCACATGGAACGAACATCGTTGGGCTCCATATCGGAGTTGATGTAGTTTGAGAAGTAGGGTGTGCCGTATTTACTTGCCATCTCAAAGAGGAGACGGTTATTCTCTGTATCGGACCAGTCAAAGTCGCGGGTAATGGAGTATGTGGGAATAGGATACTGGAAGCCTCTGCCGTTAGCGTCACCCTCGATCATAATCTCGATGAAGGCTTTGTTGATCATATCCATTTCCTTCTTACAATCCTTGTAGCAGAAGTCCATCTCCTTGCCGCCAACGATTGCAGGCATATCTGCAAGATCCGGGGGAACTACCCAGTCA
>SVPX01000058.1 GCA_015065665.1 Oscillospiraceae bacterium
CTGCTTCATAAGAGAGTTCTTGGGTTCTGTGAGAATTCTGACAAGTGCATCACTATCAAGACCTGAAAGCGCTGTAATAACAGGGAGTCTGCCTACAAGTTCGGGAATAAGGCCGAATTTTACAAGGTCGTGAGATACAACCTTTTCCATCCAGAAGGATTTATTGAGAGTCTTTCTGTCAACTACATTTGCCTCAAAACCCAGAGAAGACGAATCGGTTCGCTTTTCAACTACCTTTTCCAGACCTTCAAAAGCACCGCCACAAATAAACAGAATGTTGCTTGTATCGATGCTGATAAATTCCTGCTGAGGATGTTTTCTTCCACCCTGAGGAGGAACATTGGCAACTGTGCCTTCAATCATCTTGAGGAGAGCCTGCTGAACACCCTCTCCGCTTACATCGCGGGTAATTGAGGGGTTCTCTGACTTACGGGAGATTTTATCAATCTCGTCAATATAGATGATACCAGTCTGAGCTTTCTCGATATCATAGTCAGCAGCCTGAATGAGTTTGAGAAGGATATTCTCAACATCCTCACCTACATAACCTGCTTCGGTGAGAGTTGTAGCATCTGCAATAGCAAAAGGTACATCGAGAGCCTTGGCAAGAGTCTGAGCAAGGAGTGTTTTACCAACACCTGTAGGTCCTAAAAGAAGAACATTACTCTTGGAAAACTCTACATCATCATCCTCATTGAAAACTCGTTTGTAGTGGTTATAAACAGCAACGCTGAGGGTGATTTTAGCTTTATCCTGCCCTATTACATATTCATCAAGAATAGCCTTGATTTCGTGAGGTTTAAGGAGTTGGGATGCGTCAATTGACTCAACAACAGTTGGTTTACGCTTTGTAATGTCGGTTTCTTCAATAATAGACATACAAAGTTCTACACACTGGTCACAGATATATACACCGTTACCTGCGATAAGATTGGAAACCATTCCCTGTGTTTTGCCGCAGAAAGAGCAGCAAACATCACCATTGTCTTTAATATTAGGCATATTGTTCCTCTTATCTTCTTTCGATTACCTTATCAATAAGACCATACTCGAGAGCCTGCTGTGCAGTCATAAAGTTATCTCTTTCTGTATCTCTGGCAATAACCTCAAGAGGCTGACCTGTATTCATAGCCAGAATCTCGTTGAGTTTGCTTTTTGTATGAAGAATATGTTTTGCGTGAATTTCAATATCTGATGCCTGGCCCTGAGCACCACCGCTGGGCTGGTGAATCATAATGTCGGCATTAGGAAGGGCATATCTCTTGCCTTTTGTACCTGCAGAAAGAAGAAATGCACCCATAGATGCTGCCATACCCATACAGATAGTTGAAACATCGCATTTGATGTACTGCATTGTGTCGTAGATAGCCATACCGTCTGTAACAGAGCCACCGGGGCTATTAATATAGAGGCTGATGTCCTTTGAAGGATCCTGGCCCTCAAGGTACAGAAGCTGAGCTACAACAAGACCTGCAGATACATGGTTCACCTCATCGTTCAGTATAATTATTCTGTCATTGAGAAGGCGGGAAAAAATATCGTATGAACGCTCACCGCGGCTTGTCTGTTCAATAACATAAGGTACTATACTCATAATAAATCATCCTTTCAGAATAATACTTAACAAATTCAGTGAGATATATTCAAATGTTCTGAATTAATTATTTTACAACAGCCTCAGCTCTTACAAGCTCCATTGCACGCTGTACTGCAAGATCGTCACGCTGATCCTCAACATCAACGATCATCTTGATACGATCTACATCTACGCCGTATGTCTCAGCAAGTCTTGCAAACTCAGCCTCAACATCCTCGTCAGAAACAACGATGTTCTCAAGCTGTGCAATCTTCTTGAGAGCAAGACGAAGCTTAACTCTACGCTCTGCATCCTTGCGATACATAGCCTTGAGACCATCAATATCCATACCCATATAGCCAAGGTAAGTAGCAAGGTCGATGTTCATACCCTGTGACATAAGACGAGTCTCGAAGTCACGGATCATGGAGTTAACCTCGTTATCGAACATAACCTCGGGAATCTCGCCCTGAACAAGTTCGATAATCTTATCTGTAATCTGGTTATTGATATCGTTCTCTCTCTCTTCTTTGAGTCTCTTGGAGATAGTCTCTTTAATTTCCTTCTTGTAATCCTCAACTGTCTCCTTATCGCTTACATCCTTAACGAACTCATCGTCAAGCTCGGGAAGTTCCTTAGTCTTGATCTCGTGAAGGTTAATCTTGAACTGTGCTTCCTGACCTTTGAGTTCCTCAGCCTGATAATCCTCGGGGAATGTTACAGTGATTGTAAACTCCTCGCCTGCATTATGACCGATGATCTGATCCTCAAAGCCGGGGATGAAAGAACCGCTGCCGAGAGCAAGGTTGTAGTTCTCTGCCTTGCCACCCTCGAATGCAACCTCACCGAGGAAGCCTTCAAAGTCGATAACAACTGTATCGCCATCTGCTGCAGGTCTATCCTCAACAGTTACCATACGGCTGTTTCTGTCGCGGATCTTGTCGATCTCTTCTGTGATCATTTTCTCAGTTACACGAACTGCCTTAGCTTTAACCTCGATGCCCTTGTAACCATCGATTGTAACTTCGGGCTCAACAATAACAAGTGCTTTGAACTCAAAGCCGTTATCTGTTGAAACTTCCTCTACAGACTCAACTGCAACTACCTTGAGGCCAGCCTCTTTGATTGCAGCCTCGAGAGCCTGGGGATAGCAGAACTCAATTGCATCGGGATAGAATACATCTTTACCGTAGAGCTTCTCTACCATCTGTCTGGGAGCCTTACCCTTGCGGAAGCCGGGAATAGAAACCTGACCGATGTTCTTCTTGTAGGATTTCTGTACTGCTGCCTCAAATGTAGCTGCGTCAACAGTTACTTCAAGCTCGTACTTGTTTGTTTCCTTAAGAGTTGATGATTTAAGTGCCATTTTGAAATTCCTCCATATAATGGTTTTTTGGTATATTCAAACGACAGGCACAGGATAGAAACCTGTATAGTCGCATGAAATCAGATTAAGTTTTATGCCTTCAAAATCTCCGATGTAAGCGTGCTTATGAGTTGCGGCACCATGAAGGTGTCCGTAATAGCAACGCTTGATACCGTTTTGTTTGAGGGCATCGATAATCTCCCGACATACGATTGTATCGTAAACAGGAGGATAATGAAGAAAGACAACAGGCTCTAGTCCTGTTTTTTTAGCCTCAGTTATAGAAGCTGTAAGACGTCCTACTTCACGATTGAGAATACGCATATCCTTTTCACCGGAGGATTCATAGTTCCATCCTCTGGTACCACAGATTGCAATATTATCTGCCACATAAGCATTATTAAAAACAACGCTTATAGTGTCAAAACCTTTTGAAGCCAGGTACTCGTCGATTTTCTTTTTAGTTGCCCACCAGTAATCATGGTTACCTTTTATCAGGAGTTTCTTGCCGGGAAGTGAATTGAGAAAAGCAAAATCCTTATCACATTCCTCAAGTTTCATTGCCCATGAGATATCACCTGCGATAACAACAGTATCCTTGTCTGTAACAAGTTTACGCCAGTTATTCTCAAGCCGCTCAACATAGTCACTCCAACCGTTGAAGATATCCATAGGTTTATCAGTACCCAATGAAAGGTGCAGGTCGGCAATAGCGAAAACAGACATTATTTAAGACCTAATGCACTGAGAACATACTCAGGCATTGTATCAGACTCAATTACATCTGAGAAGCGGTCTTCCATAGTTCTTGTTGCCTCAAGAGGTGCGGGAATTGCTACACCTGTAACCTCTGTGAGTTTATCAACTACTGCAAATTCATCCTCGTCAGTAATCTCTTTACCCAAAACAGCAGAAAGAACTGCGCGGGAGAATTTATAAGGACTTGCTGTGGATGCGATAACTGCAGGAGTGTTGTCCTTTGTTGCTTCAAGGTACTTCTCGTAAACATTGATTGCTACTGCAGTGTGTGTATCGCAGAGATACTTTGTATCGTTATAGAGTGCAGAGATTGTGTCAAGAGTTTCATCCTCAGAGCAGAAGCCGCCGCAGAAAAGGTCAGAAACTGTCTTCTTGATATCATCACTTACTTCATATGCGCCCTCTGTCTTGAGTGCTGTCATATAAGTCTTTGTCTCATCATCGTTTCTGCCTGAGAGAATGTAAAGGAGTCTCTCAAGGTTGGAAGAAACAAGAATATCCATGGAGGGAGAAACTGTTGTGATGAATTCTCTGTTCTTGTTATATACACCTGTGTTGATGAAATCTGTGAGAACATTATTGGAGTTGGAAGCACAGATAAGTTTATTAAGAGGCATACCCATACAACCTGCAAAGTAAGCAGCAAGGATATTACCAAAGTTACCTGTAGGAACAACAACGTTAATCTTCTCACCAAGATTAATTTTACCTGCATTTACCATATCACAGTAAGCAGAGATATAGTAAACAATCTGAGGAAGAAGTCTGCCCCAGTTAATGGAGTTTGCGCTGGAGAACATAAGACCGTTATTCTCAAGAGCATCGATAACTTCCTGAGTTGTAAAAATCTTCTTAACGCCTGTCTGAGCATCGTCAAAGTTGCCTCTGATTGCACACACACCTACGTTGTTACCGCTTGTGGTGTTCATCTGATGCTTCTGCATGGGGCTTACACCGTCACTGGGATAGAAAACAATGATTTCTGTGTTCTCAACATCCTTGAAACCTTCAAGAGCAGCCTTACCTGTGTCACCTGATGTTGCAACAAGGATAACTGCCTTCTTGCCGTCTGCTGTCTTCTTGAGAGACTTTGTAAGCAGATGAGGAAGAATCTGGAGAGCCATATCCTTGAATGCACATGTGGGACCATGCCACAGTTCCATAATATTGAGTTCTGCACCCTTATGATTAACAGAAACAATGGGAGAAGGATTGTCACCGCCGAACTTCTCAGCAGTATATGCGTTATCAACGCAATCTGCAATTTCTTCTGCTGTGAAATCGGTGAGATAATCAGAGAGGATTTTCTTTGCTCTCTCTCTGTAATCGAGCTTCAGAAGAGTCTCGAATGTTACCCCGTCATATACAGGGAATGTTTCAGGCACAAAAAGACCGCCATCGCGGGAAATACCCTGTGCAATAGCCTGTGCAGATGAAACTGATTCTTTATTATTCTGTGTGCTGGTATAAAGCATTTAACCAAACCACCCTTTCATTACGCGAATAATATATTATTTTACACCATTTTATGTAAAAAGTCAAAATATACTAAAGAAATTATGAGCATTTAAGAACATGATTTTTTGTACAAGTTGCTCATTATAACCTATCCTGAGGAATTCTTCGTACAAATTTATGACTTTTTCGATACTATCAAGGTCTGCAGGAATATCACTACCGTCATAATCCGAGCCAATAGCAAGGGTGTTTTCTCCACCCAGAGAAAGGAAATGCTCGGTATGTAAAAGTACATCTTTAACTGATGCTTTGTGAGGTTCAACAGAAAGGAAGTCCCGATGGAAATTAAGCCCTACCAGTCCCCCGTTTTTACGGATAATCTCAAACTGGTCATCTGTAAGATTACGCCTATGGGGACAGATTTTTCTGCTATTTGAATGAGAGGCTACAAAAGGTTTACGGGCAATCTCTGATACATCATAAAATAGTTTATCACTTGCGTGAGAGATATCAACTATAATAGAACTATCCTCGAACTCTCTGATACACTCTGCACCAAATGGTGTAATACCTTTATGCTGTGCATAAGCGCCGCCGCCGATACAATTTTCAGCATTCCAGGTGAGAGTTGCCATTCTAACATTAAAATCTCTTAGAAATTGGATGTTATTAATGTTCCCATCAAGAAAGCCACAGTTTTCTACTGTGAAAATAAAACCTCTGTTACTAATGGAAGTATCCGACAAGTCAAATACCACAGGTATGCCACACAATTCACTCTCTGATATAAGTCGATTGTGTGCATTGTAAAGAAGATTTATCTGAGAGGATGCATCCATATCATCAGGAAGCCAGATAGCCATACATTGAATCCAATCTGAGAAAGCTGAGGCTTTAGCCACAGATACCTCACATTCGTCTGAATTGAGAGTTTTGTTATCTGTACAAACTTTGTACAATGTATCACAATGCAGGTCAAAATACCGCATATGGACCTCCCTGAGAAAAAGCATTAGGAATATAATTCAACTTGTAAGGTTTATTATTATGCTCGGACAAATATACCTCTACAATATCAAAACGAGGTTGTTTTCTGCTTTGATTCGTGTATGTAAGATAATACTTGGCTGCACGTATAATCATCTGCTGTTTGCGAAAATTCACAGCATCAGCAGGCCTTGCCAAAGAGTCATCTGTACGGGATTTCACCTCAACAAATATAATATACTCTTTATTCTCAGCTATAATGTCAATTTCAGAATACTTGTTTCTATGGTTTCGCTCCAGAATCTTAAATTTATTTCTTCGAAGAAATTTTGCAACAAAATCCTCGCCCATATTGCCTTTAGCAACTGTAGAAAATATACCCATATCACTTAAGAATATTTTTGAGAAAACTCATTCTGTGTACAGGACAAGGGCCATACTCCTTAATCATATCTGTATGGAGTTTAGTGCCGTATCCTTTGTGTTTTTCAAAACAATACTGAGGGTATTCCTTGGCATATTCCAGAAGAAGCCTGTCCCTTGAAACTTTAGCCAAAATAGAAGCAGCAGCAACAGACATTGAACGGGCATCTCCCTTGATGATATATTCACAGGGAATATTGAGTTCGGGTGTACGATTGCCGTCTATATATGCAAAGTCAGCAGGAATCTGCAGGCCTTCTACTGCCCTTTTCATCGCATTCATTGTAGCATTCAGAATGTTAATATCTTCAATTTCTTCTACAGATGAATAAGCGATACTGTATGCAAGGGCATTGTCAATAATAACATCAAAGAGTTTCTCACGCTTTTTCTCTGTAAGTTTCTTTGAATCATTGACACCCTCAAGGATAAGTCCCGGAGGAAGAATTACTGCGGCAGCACAAACAGGCCCTGCAAGAGGACCACGACCTGCTTCATCAACACCGCAGACATATTTATATCCTTTTTCATATGCAAGGTTTTCAAATTCTAACCAATCCATATATTACTCCTCGTTTACAGGTGGATATTCAAGGGTTATTCTGCCGAGTTTTGCCTCGCGGAATTCATCAAGAAGCATAATAGATGCTCTCTCTGTGTTAACCTCTCCACCTGAAATAAGCATACCGCGTTTTCGTCCGATCATCTCTAGAAGTTCATAGGAATCTATATCTTCAACTGTATCTGCATCAAGGGAGAAACGCTCTATAAACTTCTGAGGTTTGATAACCTTGAGAAGGTCAAGAAGGCGTACAGCAAGAAGTTCGGTATCGAGAATCTGATCTTTAACTGCGCCTGTGAAAGCAAGACGCTCACCAACAAGCTGATCCTCAAACTTAGGCCAGAGTACACCGGGTGTATCCAGAAGTTCAAAACCTCTATCAAGTGTAAACCACTGGTTACCTCTGGTAACACCGGGTCTGTCCTCAACCTTTGCTTTATTCTGCTTAACAGCTTTATTGATAAAGGAGGATTTACCCACATTAGGAATACCAACAATCATAACTCGGATTGAAGGATTTTTGATTCCTCTTGCCTGTTTTTTCTCAATATATGACTTAAGAAGTTTTCTGCACTCAGGCACAACAGAACCTAGACCTTTACCGCTTCTGCAATCGATAGCAAGAGCGCGGATACCTTTTTTGCTGTAATACTCAATCCATTTTGCTGTAGCCGAAGGGTCCGCCATATCGCATTTATTGAGAAGAATAAGTCGTGGTTTACTACCCACAAGAGTTTCGATATCAGGGTTTGTGGAAGATACAGGAATTCGTGCATCCTTGATTTCAACCACAGCATCTACAAGTTTCAAAGATGCTTCAATCATTCTTTTTGTTTTGGTCATATGACCGGGAAACCACTGGATATTCTGGTTTGTACTCATAAATAATCACCTCTAAACAAAAAAGCCTACATCAGATGATGTAGGCTTCTGCTCTTAATATAAGTAACCGAAACGGCTGAAAGGAAGAATAACAAACTGAGCTTTACCGATAATATCATCTACATTGATACAATCAAAGTATCGGCTGTCAAAGGACACCTCACGATTATCACCAAGAATAAAAGCCTGGCCCTCACCTACTGTGATGGAATACTCAGTCTTACCATCCTTGGATACAGTATTGGTTGAAATGTAGTCTTCCTCAAGGAGGATACCGTCAACATATACTTCATAAGTCTGATAATTGATGTATACTTCCTGTCCCTCAAGGGCAATAATACGCTTGATAATGGGTTTATCATAGTATTTGCCTGCAGGGATAACAACAATGTCACCCACCTTGGGCTCATAAAAGAAGTTGGTGATGATAACTTTATCGTTATGCATAAGTGTATTCTGCATTGATGGGCCATCAATATTGATAAGACGGAAAACAAAGGTTAAAAGCAACACAACAATAACAATAGCAACAACAATAGAATGAATCCACTCATAAAGAGTGTTTGTTGCCTCGGATTTGTTAGGTGCGACCTTTGTCATCTGACTTTCGTCAATACCAAAAGACTCATCCTGAATATCAATATCATATTCATCAAGATCGATTTTTCTCATATTAACACCTGAATGATAGTAAAAAAAGGGACGGAAAGTCCCTTTTTAACGTTATTGGTTTTAGATTACTTTTTGATAGCTTCCTTAACCTTAGCAGCCTTACCAACTCTATCGCGGAGATAGTAGAGTTTGCTTCTGCGAACCTTACCGTATCTGATGATCTGAACATCTGTTACGTTGGGGGAGTTTACAGGGAATACTCTCTCTACACCTACACCGTAAGAAACACGTCTTACTGTGAATGTCTCGGAAACACCGCTACCACGCTTTGCGATAACTGTACCCTCGAACATCTGGATTCTTTCTCTCTCGCCTTCACGGATGTTAACAGCAACTCTTACTGTATCACCGATAGAAAACTGAGGCTTCTCTGCCTTGATTGAGCTTGCGGAAATTGCTTTGATTGCGTCCATTATAATGACCTCCATTTATTTTTTCGGAAATTCATACCTTTCGGCAGAGGACTATCCATATCAATTGCGGCTGTGCCGCTATATTGAACTCGTCGCAGAGAACGACGGAAATTCAAACACTACAGTATAATAACACATTCTTTCTGAATTTGCAAGTGTTTTTTTTTTGCCAATTACGAAAAATAATTACTATGACAGTAAAAAATGTTATCTGTTTTCGATTTTACGAAGGAATTTGCTGAAATATTCGGGTAGTTCTGATTCAAACTCCATATATTCCCCCGACACGGGATGAATAAAACCCAGTCTGATTGCATGTAAGCACTGACCGTCAAGTTCAGTTATAACCTTCTTTGGCCCGTAAACATCGTCACCTGCAAGAGGATGACCAATGTAGGACATATGAACTCTTATCTGATGAGTACGGCCGGTTTCAAGTCTGCAACTGATATAAGAAAAGTCCTTGTACTCTTCAAGCACAGTATAATGTGTAACCGCATGCTTTGAGTTTCTGTCGGTTACGCACATACGCTTTCTGTCAACAGTACTGCGACCGATGGGCGCATCCACACTACCCTCTTGTTCTCTGAGATGGCCATAAACAACGGCTCTGTACTCACGAGTCATACTGTGTTCTTTAATCTGTTCCGACAAAGAAAAGTGTGCTATATCTGACTTGGCAACTACAAGAAGACCGCTGGTGTTCTTATCAATTCTATGTACAATACCCGGGCGAAGAACTCCGTTAATACCGGAAAGTTTACCCTGACAGTGATATAAAAGAGCATTAACCAAAGTAGAATCAGGATTTCCTGCGGCAGGATGAACAACCATACCCTTAGGTTTATTTACTACAATAAGGTGGTCATCCTCATAGACAATATCAAGAGGAATATTCTGAGGGATTGCCTCTAGCTCTTTATCTTCGGAGATTTCAACCTCTACCCTGTCACCAGGAATCACCTTATAACTCTTTGAAACAGTTTTATCATTGACAGAAACTTTGCCGTCTTCAATCAAAGATGCAATATAACTTCTTGATTTTCCTTCAATATTCTCAGATAAGAATTTATCTATTCTGATACCTGCCTGGGATTCTTCTGCAATTATAATAAATTCCATATTACATATTAATCTCTGATGATTCGGATTTCTTTACGTTCTTACCATAAAAGAAAACTATGAAAACAATAAGTAAGATAGTACCTGCTGTTACACAATAATCGGCAAAATTGCAGATTGGCGGAAAAAATGAAAGTGCCAGAAAATCCACAACATAGCCGTTTGCAATTCTGTCTATAAGATTACCTACACCACCGCCCACAATAAAGGCAGTAGCAAGGCAATAGGTTCTTGTTTTGAATTCCTGTTTTGTCAATAAAAACAGTAGGAAAAGACAAACTACGATAGTTACAGCAATAAACACCCATCTGAAACTTTCAGATCCGATACCAAAAGCCATACCGTCATTCTGAGAATATGTGAAGTTAAGAAGTCCGGGAATAACTGTAACAGAATCACCCAAGGGAATATTCTGAACAATAAGGTGCTTGGAAACCTGGTCGATAACAACCAAAACAGCAGCAATAATAATTGTAATTATCATTACTATTACCTCCTAAATACAGCACAAGCGGTGCATTTAAATACACCGCTTTGGCTTATAAAAAGTTAAATTATTTACTTGATAGCAGCAGCACATCTTGAACAGAGTGTGGGATGGTCAGCATTCTCGCCGACTGTCTTGCTAAAGCCCCAACAACGCTCACACTTCTCGCCCTCTGCTTTATTAACTGTTACTGCAAGTTCACCCTCGCCCTCAACAATTGTAACCTGAGAAACGATAAATGCAGCAGCAAGTTCATTCTCTACAGACTTGATGAACTCATACTCTGCACCTGATGCAGCAAGAACGACTGAAGCCTCGAGAGAGGACTTGATCATCTTATCCTTGATAGCAACCTCAAGCTGCTTCTTGACTGTATCACGGAGATCGTGAATCTTATCCCAGTTTGCGATAAAGTCAGCATCAAGAGAAATTTCAACGGGTGTGGGCATCTCATTGAAGAGAACACACTCTGCATCAGCATCTGCACGATGAGGCATATACTTCCAGATTTCGTCTGATGTATAAGCAAGGATAGGAGCAATCATTCTTGTCATAGCGTCAAGGATGATATAGATAGTTGTCTGAGCAGCACGACGAGCCTTAGAATCAGCTTTTTCTGTATAAAGTCTGTCCTTAAGAACATCAAGATAGAAGTTGGACATATCTACAACGCAGAAGTTGTGGATTGCATGGTATACCTGATGGAACTCGTAGGAATCGTAACCAGCCTTAACCTTTGCCATAAGCTCATTCAGCTTGTTGATAGCCCATTTATCGATAGGCATAAGCTCATCAATAGCCACGGAATCTGTATCAGGGTTAAAATCATTGATACAACCAAGGATGTATCTTGCTGTGTTACGGATCTTTCTGTATGCTTCGGAAAGCTGCTTAAGAATCTCTTTGGAGATTCTGATATCTACATGGTAGTCGGAAGAAGCAACCCACAGACGGAGAACGTCTGCACCGTACTGATCAACAACCTCCTGAGGATCGATACCGTTGCCGAGAGACTTACTCATCTTCTTGCCTTCGCCATCAACAACCCAACCATGAGTAAGAACACTCTTGTAGGGTGCCTGACCGAATACAGCAACGGAAGTGAGAAGTGAAGACTGGAACCAACCACGATACTGGTCAGCGCCCTCAAGGTACAGGTCTGCAGGCCATGTAAGATTAGGTCTTGCCTTGCAAACTGCTGCATGAGTTACACCGCTATCGAACCAAACATCCATAATATCTCTTTCTTTCTCGAAAGATGTATGGCCACACTTGGAACACTTTGCCCCCTCGGGGAGAATTTCCTCTGCGCTGTGTGTAAACCAAGCATCGGAACCTTCCTCACGGAAAAGAGCTGCAACAGCATCCATAGCTGCTTTATCGATATAAGGCTCTCCGCACTCCTTACAGAAGAAGATGGGAATGGGAACACCCCATCTGCGCTGACGGGAAATACACCAGTCCTTACGGTCCTGAACCATTGAAGTGATTCTGTCTTTACCCCAACCGGGAATCCACTCAACATCATTAATTGCCTTTACTGCATCAGCCTTGAAATCATCAACAGAACAGAACCACTGGTTTGTTGCTCTGAAGAGAACGGGCTTCTTACATCTCCAGCAATGGGGATACTGGTGGATAATCTTCTTGAGACCAAAGAGAAGTCCAAGGCTCTCAAGGTGCTGTGCAATGGGTTTATTAGCATCATCTGTAAGTAATCCCGCAAACTGACCTGCTTCCTCTGTAAGTCTGCCGTCAGCATCAACAGGAACGATGATGGGAATTTCGG
>SVPX01000059.1 GCA_015065665.1 Oscillospiraceae bacterium
ATCTACGCTCCCTCTGACTATGTAGGCAACATTATGGAGCTTTGTCAGGAAAGACGCGGTGTGTTCATCGGTATGACATATATCGACTCTGACCGAGTTGATATTCACTATGAACTTCCCCTTGCTGAGATTGTTTACGACTTCTTTGATACCCTCAAGTCAAGAACAAGAGGCTATGCCTCCTTTGACTACGAGCTTAAGGAGTACCGACAGAGTCAGCTTGTTAAACTTGATATTATGCTCAATGGCGATATTGTTGACGCACTTTCCTTTATTATTCACTCAGAAAAGGCATATCCCAGAGCAAGAAAAATGGCGGAAAAGCTCAAGGAGAAAATCCCCAGACAGCTCTTTGAAGTACCCATTCAGGCTTGTATCGGCGGTAAGATTATTGCACGAGAAACCGTTAAGGCAATGAGAAAAGACGTTCTTGCCAAGTGCTACGGCGGTGACATCACCCGTAAGAAGAAACTTCTGGAAAAACAGAAGGAAGGTAAAAAGCGTATGCGTCAGCTGGGTACTGTTGAGGTACCCCAGGAAGCATTTATGGCTGTGCTTAAACTGGATACAGATTAAATCCTTCACAGAAAACAAAAACCTCGGAATTCAAAAAGTGAATTCCGAGGTTTATTTTATTCATTATCCTTTTTCTTTCTGAAAACAAGGAGTTTGCTCAGTACATAATTGAGGATAACTACGATTACGCTGATAAGCACTTTTGCAACCATACCCTCGATACCAAGGATTGACTGATTGATACCAATAATCATCAGCAGGGGTACTCCAAACCACTCAAGACATCCTGTAATAATTCTTGAACCAACAAAAGTGCCAAGCTCTTTTACAACAACTGCGCCTTTCCAGCTTTTGCTGTCAAACACCCAGAGTTTGTTTGTTACAAAAGCAAACAGCACAGCAATTATCCATGACAGTACATTTGCCACAGAAGAAAGGAGGATTACCTCCTTTATGAATGTACCCAGAAGTATCTCAAAGAGAGCGTAACTGCCCCAACTCACAAGAGTTGTCAGCACACCGAAGATAAGGTACATTATAATCTCCTTATATTTAAGGAAAAGTTCTTTTATCTTTGCCATTTTATCTTTCTGCCTTTTCTATGTTCTTTACTTTTGCAATATAGATGGGACGGTCCTTAACCTCCATATATGTTCTGCCCACATACTCGCCAAGGATTCCCATGGAAATCTCCAGTATACCGCCAACTGCAAGGATAGCACACAGCACAGGCATAAAGAAACCAACATAAGAGAAGATTGCTGTGAAAATCATAGCAATGCCCAGACCTGCCGCGGCAATCAGCATAAGGATACCAATAACTATAATCCATCTGAGAGGAGATACGGAGAAGCAAACGATACCATCAATTGCATAGCGGAAAAGTCCCCAGAAGTTCCAGCTTGATGTACCGATAGTACGCTCAACATTCTCGTAGGGAATCCACTTGGTATCAAAACCTACCCAGCAGAAGATACCCTTTGAGAATCTCTGTACCTCAGAAAGAGAGAGGATGGAATCAATCATCTGACGGGACATAACACGGTAGTCAACTGCACCCTTGGGCATTTTCACATCTGTCATAGAATTCTGCAGATTGAAGAAAAGGTTGGAGAATGCAGTACGGATAAATCCGTCTTTTCTCTCTTTTTCTTCACGATATAAAGCACAGCAATCGTGACCTTTCTCAATTTCCTCAAGCATCTGGGGGAACATTGCAGGGGGATGCTGCAAATCTGCGTCCATTACGATTACATAATCTGCGGTTGTATGCTCCAGACCTGCATACATAGCAGCCTCCTTGCCGAAGTTTCTGGAGAAAGAAACATACTTTACATTAGAGAATTCTTCTGCCAGTTTCATCATAACAAGAAGAGTCTTGTCGCGGCTACCATCGTTTACAAGGATATAGCGGAAGCTGTACTCGGGAAGAGTTGCAATTACCTCGTTGGTAACGCGGACAAACTCGGGCAGTACCTCTTCCTCATTAAAACAAGGAACTACGATATCTACTGTTTTCATATTCTTCACCTCATAATTAAGACTATTTTCTATAAAAATCTTCGAATAATCATAGATATACAGATGTATTATAGCACGAAGAAAATAAAAAGTCTACAGCATAAAAACAAGTGGCACATATTTTTTATCTCAGATTGTATTTTTCTCAATTTATTTTTGCAAAAACAGTTTACCTTGACAGTATAAAGTGATATAATTATCCTGTATATTTATGTGTCTGCAGAGGTTCTGGATTTCTGCAGAATCAATTATAATCACTATTTATTGTTGGGAGGAATAATAATGGTAAAAAAAGCCAAAGCCCCCAAAGCAGAAAAACTCAAAGGTGAAAAGAAAGAGGGATTTTACAGCAGGAATATATACATTATCCTTGCTTTTGTAGTTCCCTTTGCTCTGATGAGCGTTGCTTTTGCAGTCTATAAGATTGCGCCTTTCGGTGTTTTTGCAACTGCGGTGGAATCAATCGGTTTCAAACTTGGTCAGCTTTTCCCTTCATGGGGAATCGAGGCTGTTCCCAATATGGACAAAGCCTGGGGTGACAGACAGATGCTGGTTATCGACCTGTGGCATCAGTACTACCCCTTCCTTGTTGACCTGCAGGATAAACTTCAGAACGGCGGTTCCCTGTTCTGGACATGGAGTATCGGTATGGGCTCAAACTTCATTGCCCTTATGTCCTACTATCTCCTGAGTCCTCTGAACTTCCTTTCTGTCTTTGTGCCTCAGGATTGGCTTGTGGGTTATCTTGCATTTGCAACAGTTGCAAAACTTGCTTTTGCAGGTATGTTCACAGCTATCAGCTTCAGGATTATCTTCAAGCGAGACGGTTTTTCACTTGTGTTCTTCTCGGTAATGTATGCCCTTTGTTCCTTTAATATGGGCTATTACTGGTGCACAATCTGGCTTGATTCAATGGCAATGCTGCCTCTTGTTGTGGCAGGTACAGTTTGCCTCTTAAGAGATGGCAAGTTCAAGCTCTTTATCATCTCACTTGCACTTGCAGTTGCGTTCAACTACTACATCGGACTTTTCATCTGTGTTGCAGTTCTCCTTACTGCTATCGGATACACCGTTATCCGCTGGAACAGTATGAAGAAGTCTTTGAAGGATTTGCTCAGAACCGTTATCTGCTCAGGAACAGCCCTGCTGATGACAACCCCCGTTACAATTCCTGCTTACCTTGCTCTGCAGAATTGCTACAAATCCACTAACACATTCCCCAAGCGACTTGACCTTAACATTGTTACCGACCCTGTTATCGGCGACAATTTCTTTGAGAATGTAAAGAACATTTCCTCTGCTATTTTTGAGGCACTTCACCTTATATTCTCCAACACCCTTTCATTCATTGCACCTACACACAAAGAAGGTCTGCCCAATGTTGCCTGCGGTCTTCTGTGCCTTGTGCTTCTGGGTGTGTTCTTCTTTGCAAAGAAGATTAAACTCAGCGAAAAGCTCTTCTGTCTCTTTACAATGCTTTTCCTTGCAGCAAGTTTCATCTTCCGTCATCTTGATTATATCTGGCACGGATTCCATTATCCCAATATGCTGCCCTACAGATTCAGCTTCCTCTTCTGCTTCCTGATGATATTTATGGCATACAGGGCATTCACGGTGCTGAAACAAGGTATGTACCTTGATGTAATAATCTCTGCACTTATCTTTGCACTTCTTGTGCTGGGATATTATCTCAGAGAAGAAGAGGACTTCAACCAGGCAACCATCATCGCATCTATGGTAGTAGGCGGATTTATGCTGGTTGTGCTGTTACTCTTTACTCTGAAGATTCTGCCCAGAAAGGCTATGTGCATTCTCCTTTGCCTTGTTGTTATGGGCGAGATGTGTGCAACGGGTATCATCAGCGTTGACACAGTAGGCACCACAACCACATCAGGATATCCCAAGGATGAGCAGAATGTGACAAGACTCTTAAGCCACATTGACAAATGGGCATCTGAGGGTAACCCTGACATCTTCCGTACAGAAGTACCCAAAACCCAGTGCCTTAATGATGGCGCTCTGAATACCTACAACGGTATTTCAGTTTTCAACTCCATGGCTAATGTAAGCATCACAAAGTATGCTGAAAACTTAGGTTGTGCAGGTTGGAAGGCAGGTAACCGCTACACTTACTACGAAAGCTCACCTGTTACCAATGTGCTTCTCAATGTAAAATACCTTCTCTCAAGAAACGATAAAGTGTTCGGCACCACATATCTCACAGAGGTGGACCACTCAGGCAACGCTGTTCTCTACGAAAACACAGCATATCTGCCTATGGGATATCTGACAAACTCCGACCTTGCGTACTTCCAGATTGAAGAATCCGTAAAAAATCCCATTGAACAGCAGATTAAGTTCTGGCAGATGGCAACAGGCATTGAAGAGCCTGTTTACACTCAGCTTACAGTTAAGGATGTAGGCCACTCAGGCTCAGACCTGCTCACTTACTCCAAGACAGACGAGGGTATGTATTCCTTCACAGCACAGAACAAAACATCCCCCAAGCATACAAAGTTCAATTATTATCCCGAGGAAGATTCCTTCCTTGTAGGTTACTACTATGTAAGCGGTGCAGACAGCACAGGCAAGTTCTACATTAACGATGAATCCATCAGCACTATGAATGTAAAACAGCCCTATATCTTCTCTATCGGTGAGGTTAAAGCAGGAGATAAGATTTCTCTCTACTGCGACCTTGCCAAGGATAAATCCGCAACTGTCCGCACATTCTGCTATGCTCTCAATAAAGATGTATTTGAGAAAGGACTTGAGGTTCTCTCAAAGAGTACCTTAAGAGGTACTGAAGCCTCCGACACAGTCCTTGAGGGTACAATCAACGCTGACCGCAACGGTCTTCTTTACACATCCATTCCTTACGAGAAGGGTTGGCATGTAGAGGTTGACGGCAAAGAGGCAGAGGTTGTGGCAGTAGGCGGCGGTGCCTGTGCAGTAAACCTTACAAAGGGTGAGCATACTGTAAGATTCTACTATGTTCCCGATGGCTTTGTAATCGGCGTTGCAGCATTTACTGTTTCTGTTCTCTTCTTTGTATTTATGTGGATTTGCACAAGCAAGAAGATGAGAGAAAAAGCATTTGCAAAACCTGTAGTATGGCTGTTTACTCCCACACTTTACGAGAAAAAGCCAAAGATTACAGAATCAGAAGCCGATGCAGAGAATTCAGATACAGAGGTTACCGACTCCCAGTCTGCAACGGAAGAAACATCAGAAGCAGACTCCGAAACTGCTGAAGAAACAGAAATTCCTGCTGATATATCAGAAGAAACTGCCGAGGAAACAAATTCCCCTGCAGATTCTCAGTAAACCTATATAACCATTTATCCCCCTGTTTTTACAGGGGGATTTTTTCATTAGGCCCCCTTGCCCTAAAGGGGGTGCTGAGCGTATGCGAAGCGGAGGGGTTGTAAAGCCTCCCTTGCCCTAAAGGGAGGTGGCATTTTCGCCAGAAAATGACGGAGGGATATTCTTTATTATTTAAGGTTAATCCCCCCTGATTTCCTTTCGGAAATCTTCCCCCCCTTTAGGGCAAAGGGGGCTTTCGGGGCGTCGAGGGCGCCGCCCCCTACGGAGTTGCACTTTCCTTTAAGGCTTGTGGGGGGAATGTGGGATTAATTTGAATTCTCTCCATTTTCACACAAAGTCATATAAAACCCGAAAACCCCTATGGTAGATTTAACTGCCATAGGGGTTTTTTGATTCCGCATAAAAATAAGCCTGTAAAATTTTGCTAAGCCGTTTTTGCTTGAATATATTTATGAAAGAATACCGTAGGGACTGCAATACAGATTAACTGTTGCTGACTTATCGTATGAAATAAGCCCTTTTTTGTATGATGCAGTTGCTGTTGCAGATGCGCAGTTACCGCTCTTGGTGCAGGACGAACTCTTAATTGACCAACCGCTTCCTGATGCGGATGCACTGCGGGATACGCTTGTGCAGGATGATGTGGTGCCGTTATAAGTGAATGTACCGTTTACTGTTACAGACCACATTGTTTCTCCATCGCTATTTTTATAGTTAGAAGTTTTTGAGCCTGACTTTGTAGCAGCTCTTGTGTTTGTTTCAAAATATGTAATAGTTGTTTCGATGTAATCGCCGTTTTCAAGATACTCTATTGTAGTTTCTGTTTTTGCTACTTCTGCTGCATTTGCAGGAATGCAGAATACAGAACAAAGAATAAGTGTAATAATCAATGAAATTGTAAATAATCTTTTCATAATAAACTCCTTGTTAATTAATTTCTATAATAGAATCTTCTCTAACTACAACTGCTTCTTTATCCGCCAGTTGATATGAAACATATGCACATATACAAAGTGCAGAAGTTGCTATTGTTGCCAGAACGATAATCAAAGCAACTGCGGTCTTAATAAATCTTGCGACCTTAATCTGCTTAACTACATATTCCGTATCAACTGTAGCAAAATAGTTATTTACTACATCGTTTGGTTTGCCGTAGTTATCATACAAATCCTGCTTAGAAGTTACATTTTCTTCTTCGCAGTAATCTTTGATATCAGCGGCAACTTTTTTGATGTAGTCTTTTTCAGGCTTTCTTTTTATGGGAAAAAGTGCTTTTATCTCAGAGATATATTCCTTGCATATTTTATTCATGGGACTCGCCCTCCTTAAGAGAAGAAAGAACATTCTGAACCGCCTGTGCTGTTTTGTTGTAATTATCCAGAAGTTCCTCCAGATATTTTTTGCCCTCAGGCTCAAGGTGATAATAAACCCTTGTTCTCCTTTTGCCCACAAGCTTTGAGTACTCGCTGATTTTACCCTCACTCTGCAGCTTATACGCAACAGTATAAATTGTGTTCTGAGATATACTGATCAAATCACCCGAACACTCCTTTATAGACTTGACAATCTCATACATATAACTATCGTGATTGTCAAGGATAGAAAGTACAAGTAAATCAGTTATTCCGTTAAAAAACAGATTTTTACTCATATTCCCACCTCCTGAACTTCTATATATAATATACACTAATATTTTCTCATTTTCAATATTTTTTTATTCAAAACATTGTTGACAATAATATTTTTAGGTGATAAAATACAATTGTAAGGAGTAACAGACAAAAATTATAGTCAAGATTACCCATGTGTATTTATCAGTGTAAGAATTTATAAATTTTCTCATAAACATATTAGAGAGGAATGACTTCCGATGTGGTGTTTAACATATAATTAAAGTATAAAACATTATTAATTTATAGAAAGGAATTTGAATATGAAAACCTTATTAAAAAAATCAGTCAGCCTGTTTATCGCCTTTGTTTTAATGCTTTCTCTTTGTGTAACTACTTACTTTGCTGCAGATGGTGATATAGTTGAAGGTGTGGTAATCAACACAGACGATACCTCTGTTGTGAGCAACATCAAGATTGATGTATATTCTTTGACTTCTGTTTATACAGACACAAATCAGACTGATTATGATAAGCAGTTTGCGTTTTCTGTCTTTACTGATTCAAACGGCGAATTCAGTTTTGTTAAACCGACTTCTCAATGTGTAGTTGAGATTGATGAGACTACCGTTGCAGATGGATACGGAGTGTTAACTGGTGCGGATATACTCGGTGCAGATAATGTAACTGCAGAGTTGTCAATTTCTGCCCTTGCAACCTATGAAATTGATTTTGAGGATAATTCAATTCAGTTTTACAATGCACAGGATGATGCCCTTGTTGTAAAAGAAAACATTAACTCTGATGCATTGAGTAATGTTCAGTTACGTTCAACAGAACCTGAAACCGCAAATCTCTTGGCAAATGATGATTTAGCTCCTGTAGGTGCTTCTTATATAAATGAAGAAACATATACAAATGGTTTCTTTACTTATCATTATGAAAGTGGAGCATTAACTGACAGGGAGTTACAAATCTTTGCCAATCAGTTTAATTACACAAAAGCATCTTTATGCTATACTTATTGCTTAAGAGAACCTAAGCCAAAACCTGGTAAATCAACATATGATGTTTATTATGTTTATGACCCACAAATGAATCCTGGAGTAACTTTTGGTTCTTATTCATATACATATATAAAAATTAATTTAAATAATCTCCTTGATTTAGAACCTACTGAAGAAAATTATCAGCAAAAGTATGACTTATGCATAGATTCTATGAAGAAAACAATTTCCCATGAATTAATGCACGGAGTTCAGTTAGCTTATGAAGAAAACTCTGGTGCAGATTACAGAGCATATAATGAAAGCGTCTGTGAGTTATCTGCACTTGCCTTTTCTGGACTACTTTATTCATCTTGGATTGCAGATTCTCAATTAACACCGGAATTATCCCTGTTTGACAATGGCGAGACAACTGAATTCGAGAAAGAAAGAGAGTATAGTTTGCTCTTTCCATATTATTTGTATGAAAACTTTTCACAATTTAATGTAATAAGAAAAATATATGAAGAATATAGTGAAGTGAAAAATATATATTTAGCATTAGATAATGTTTTGAGTGAGCAGTATAATACAAGCCTGATAGATGAATATATAGATTTCAGGGTTTGGGCATATGATGTTAATAATAATTCATCTCTTGAGGATAACTTTGATATAACATTACCTGCAACAGCTAATTCTCCAAAGAAGACTGATATAGTAGAAGATGTTGTTTATTATACAACACCAAAACTTTCCACAATTTACTTTGAAAAAGAATCCGATGAGGATATGTACTTTACATTCTACTTTGCTTTGCAGGGAACTACAACTGCATCACAGGTTAATCTGACAAGTATTTATACTTCGCCCGATGGAGATGTTACTGTTACAGAATATCCCTTTAACACTAATCTGAAAATGGTTAACGTAGATATGGAAGAAGGTTCAAAAATCTGCTTCCTTATGAGTAATATAAATATTACAGACACAGATATTCAGTTCTACTGCTGTGTTTATGAATAATGAGGTGTTATTATGAAAAAAATAATTTCTTTAATTCTGATTTTAATTCTTATGCTTTCTTGTGTGCTTTCAGTTGGAGCTTTATCCCCTATTGAGCCTGATTCGCCCAAAGGACAGGAGATAGCCGCTATTGAAGCTGAGTATAAAGTCATTCTTTCTGACTACATTACCGAGCAGACAGATAAAGAAACTGCTGCTATTGTACGCTATTTGCGCTCATGTGAAATTAACAATGAAGAGTATTACATATTTGGCTTTTTTACTGATGCAGACATAGAAAAAGAATCTTTCTACAGAATGGGAATATACGCCTTTGTGTGTGAAAGAGAATCTCCTGTATTCAAAGAAGGCTTTGCTGTATATAATCTGACTGAAAAAGAGTGGTATCCTCTCAGTTATCTTTACGGTAAAGATAACGAGATGTTGGATTGTATTTGCGAGCTTGACGCGTGGAGTGCTACAAATATTCGTAACCAGTTTAATTATATAACACACTTTGCTTTGTGGGGATTACCTGATATATCAATAGCAACTATTATTCAGAAACTCCTTGCAGGAATTGATTGTTCAGATCTTATATCTGAAAACGAAGTTCAGTATCTTGACATAGACAACGATGGCGATATTACAATTAAAGATGCAACAACTTTGCAGAAATATCTGGCAGGACTTGAGATTGAAGTAGAAAATTCTATTGTATAAAAGTAAATAAAGTTAAAATTCTGAACTGAAAACAGGCACACAGTATTTTCTCTACTGTGTGCCTGTTTGTTTGTGTTTGTTTATGTTTTGAGGTATATACCTATATTTCTAAGGTTAATCCCCCCTGATTTCCTTTCGGAAATCTTTCCCCCTTTTAGGCAAGGGGGGCTTTGGTGGCTTTCTCTTGAGGATTTACGCTTCAGGCAAGGGAAGTAAATTGAAAGGCTCCCTTTACACAAGGGAGCCTTTGGTACTTAAAAATATTATTCCTCTGCGGATTCTTCTGCGTCGGGTTCTGCTATCTCTTCGGGTTCGTCAATTACTGCGTCTGCGGCTTCTTCCTCGGGGTCGATTTCTTCTGCTTCAAGTGCCACTGCGTCTTCCTCGTGAGGTGCGCGGGCTGCGGCAACCACCTTGTTGCCATCCTTGATACGCATTACTGTAACACCCTTTGAAGGTCTTGCGCAAACTCGGATTGAACTTGCCAGAATTCGGATGATGATGCCGTCCTCAGATACAAGGATAATATCATCCTCCAGGTCTACCACCTTGATTGCGGCAACATCGCCGTACTTTGCAACATGATAGTTGATGATACCCTTACCGCCTCTGGACTGGAGTCGGTAGTTATCAATCTCAGAAAGTCTGCCGTATCCTGTCTCGGACACAGTCAGCACCTTGCCGCCCTCACGGGCTACAGACATACCAACAACCTCATCGCCCTCGCGAAGTCTGATTGCGCGTACACCGCGGGCAAGTCTGCCCATAGGACGGACATCTGTCTCCATAAAGCGGATTGCAAAGCCTTTCTTGGTAGCAACGATAATAGAATCGTTACCATCTGTCATACGCACCCATGCAAGTTCGTCACCCTCGTTAAGTTCAAGGGCAATAAGTCCGCCCTTACGGTTGGTGTTGTATGCTTCAAGTGAGATTCGCTTGATGATACCCTGACGGGTTACCATAATAAGGAACTTATCCTCAGAGAATTCGGGTACACGAATCATAGAGGTAATCTTTTCTTCTGCAGTAATGGGCAGGAGGTTTGCAATATTCATACCCTTTGACTGACGGCTTCCTTCTGGAATCTCGTAGCACTTAAGTCTGTATACTCTGCCCTTATCAGAGAAGAAGAGGATGTAATCGTGGCTACTTGTAATCATCAGCTCTGTTGCCACATCTTCTTCTCGTCTTGTCATACCTGCAACACCGCGACCGCCTCTGTTCTGAAGCTTGTAGGTGTCGGTAGTCTGACGCTTGATATAGCCGAATCTTGTGTATGTAACAACGCACTGCTCCTCAGGGATAAGGTCCTCAATATCAACCTCACCGCTGATATTGCAGATTTCTGTTCTTCTCTCGTCAGAATACTTGTTTCTGATTTCGATAGCCTCGCATTTAACAATCTGCAGACGGCGTTCTTTACTGCCAAGGATTTCCTTATAATCGGCAATCTTAATTTCAAGTTCTTTGATTTCTTCTTCAATCTTTGCTCTTTCTAAGCCTGTGAGCTGACGGAGTCTCATCTGCACAATAGCCTGTGCCTGAATCTCTGAGAGAGCAAATTTCTCCATCAGATTGCTTACAGCGTGAGGTGTATCTTTACTTGCGCGGATTGTGGCAATAACCTCATCAATATTATCAAGAGCAATCTTCAAACCCTCTAAGATATGGAGTCTTTCTTCTGCTTTCTTCAAATCAAAAGCAGTACGGCGATAAATAACTTCTTCCTGGAAGTCGATGTAACTTGTGAGCATTTCTTTAAGATTGAGAATCTTAGGCTCGCCGTTTACAATCGCAAGCATAATTACGCCGAAAGTAGTCTGAAGTTGTGTGTATGTATAAAGCTGATTGAGAACAACCTGAGCGGATGCATCACGCTTGATGTCAATCTCAATGTGCATACCGTTTCTGTCTGAGTGGTCCTCAATATTAGAGATACCCTCAAGTCGCTTCTCGTTAACAAGCTCTGCAATATGCTCGATAAGTCTTGCCTTGTTAACCTGATAAGGAAGCTCGGAAACGATAATCTTGAACCTGCCGTTCTTTTCCTCTACAATCTCAGCCTTTGCGCGGACAATAACTTTGCCGCGGCCTGTCATATATGCAGCGCGGATACCGCTTCTGCCCATAATCATAGCACCTGTCGGGAAGTCGGGGCCGGGCATACACTCCATAAGCTCTGCAATCTCGGTATCAGGGTTATCAATAAGCATACACATAGCATCGATAACCTCGCCCAGATTGTGTGGAGGAATGTTTGTTGCCATACCAACTGCGATACCGCCTGAACCGTTTACAAGCAGGTTGGGGAATCGT
>SVPX01000060.1 GCA_015065665.1 Oscillospiraceae bacterium
CCACTTTTGACGGTTTTTTCAGAAATCCCACAAGCCGAAAATCCGCAGTGTTAAAGGGGTGTTTGAGGTTTTAGGAAAAAGACCTGAATGAGTTGGGTAGGTCTCCCAAAGCAAGCGCGCTACCAAACTGCGCCACGCCCCGAAATTTTCTGGGTTGTGCTGATTTTTAGTTGTGAAAACCGATGCTTTTTTGGAAAGACCATCAATTGTGGACTTCATGTGGTCGTTTGTGCCTTTTCTCTGCTCGGGGTGCTTTTCAGGATGCCCGAAAGCCCGATGAATACAAGGTTTTTGAGAGAGGGGATTTTTCGCTTGGAAAACATAGTCCCGTTCCCAAACATGATAATTTATGCACATAACTTTAATATTATACTAGATGTATACTTCATTGTCAACTGTAAAATAGGAGAGTGGGGCAGGAAAGGCTCCTTATAGGGCAAGAGCGGGGGTTGTGGCTTCCGTTTACCTTGATTTATATAGGGGTTTGTGATAAAATTTGTGTGTATCTTTTAAAATTCAGCACAAAGAGGTGTTTTTATGAAGTTTGGTATAAGAGCGGTTGTTAAGCGTTCGCTCTCAGTGTTTATGGCAGTTTTTCTTTTGTTGTCTGTGTGCTTTTCTGCAGGGGCAATTGCAGAGTCCACAATGGATAATGCCCCCATTGACTATAAGGGTGAGTACGCAACTGTGCTTTTTACTCACGACCTGCACTCACATTTTCTGCCTTATGAAACCGAGGTTAATGGTGTTGCCACCACCCGTGGCGGTTATGCCCGTCTGATGACTGCTATCAAAGAAATGAAGAAGATTTATCCCGATGCAATCCTGGTTGACGGCGGTGACTTCTCAATGGGCTCGCTGTTCCAGACCTGCTTCAAGACGGATGCTCTAGAGTTGCGTCTTATGGGCAAGATGGGTTATGATGCCACAACTTTCGGCAATCACGAATATGACTATCTGCCCGAGGGACTTTCGTCTATGCTGAGAAGTGCGGTTGCAAGTGGAGATAAAGTACCCTATATTGTAGATGCAAACTACCTGCCTGCAGAAAAAGGTCAGGAGGGTTACAACGAAGATATACAGAATGCCCTTGATGAGTATGGTGTCAAGGATTATGTACTCATTGAGCGTGGGGGCGTTTACTTTGCGGTGTTCGGTATTTTCGGTTTTGATGCTGATGATTGCGCACCCAACTCAGGAATGATTCTTGAAGACCCTGCCAAAAAGGCACAGGAGACAGTAGACAAGGCGGTATCAGAGTGCAAGTCCCTTTATAATAAGGAGCCTGTTGTTGTGTGCCTCAGCCACAGCGGTACAAGTGACGGCAAGGGGGAGGACTACGAACTTGCAAAGGCTGTTGACGGCATCGACCTTATTGTGTCTGCTCATACCCATACAACTCTCAACAAGCCTATTGTTGTCAACGATACAGCCATTGTTTCTGCAGGTAACTACGGCGAGTACCTTGGCGTTGCTCACATAGGAATTGATGGCGAGGACAAGGAACTTATAAATTACAACCTGATTCCCATAAGGTCTGATATCAAGGAAGATAAAGAGATTTCTGTACTTATTGATGAGTACACAAAGAAGGTGAATGAGAATTACCTTGCTCCCTATGGCTTCACTTTCAATCAAGCTCTTGTTTCCAATCCTTTTTACTTCCACAGCGTGTCTGAGGTTAAGGCAAAGCAGCACGAGTCAACTCTGGGCAACCTTTTCTCTGATGCATACAAAACTGCTGCTGAGGAAGCTCTGGGTGAGGATATAGACATTGCCCTCACCGCAACAGGTGTTATCCGTGGCACAATTCCCAAGGGTACAGTTTCTGTCAGCGATGTATTCAATGCGGCTTCTCTTGGTGTGGGCACAGAGGGTGAGCTTATCCGTGTTTACCTTACAGGCAAGGACCTGAAGAATGTTTTTGAGGTGGACGCTTCTGTTCAGCCTCTCATGAAGAATGCACAGCTCTTTATCTCAGGTGCAAGATACAGCTTCAATACAAACCGAATGATATTCAATAAGGTTATCGACAGCAGTCTCCTTGATAACGATGGCTATGAGGTTGCAATTGAGGATGAAAAACTCTACTCTGTTGTAACAGGTATGTATGTGGGACAGATGCTGGGTTCTGTTGAGGAAAAATCCTTTGGTCTGCTTACAGTTGTTGCAAGAGATAAAGAGGGCAATCCCATTGATATCAAGGATTTCGGCAACTATGTTATCCGGGATAAGAACGGCAACACAGTTAAGGAATGGTATGCAATCTCATCCTATCTTGAGGATATGGGTGAGTATATGGATGAGGGTTACAGCGCACCTGACGGCAGAAAGATTGTGTACTCCAGCCTAAATCCCCGACTTATGTTTGAAAGTGCAAATGTGTTTACATATGTTGCAATTGCTGTTGTGGTAATCATCCTTGCAGGTATTACAATCGCTGTGATTGTAATAGCAAAAAAAGTCTCAAAGGCTGCGAAGAAAAAGAAGGCAATCAAGGCAGAACTTGAGGAAGAAGAACGCAAGGCAAAGAAAAGGGAAGAGCGGAGATTTGCCCCCAAAAAGAAAACATCAAAGAAAAGAAAATAATATGTAACAGATAAAAAGACGACCGTAGTTTATGTACTACGGTCGTTTCTTCATACTCTATAATAGACTTGACAATCTCATACATATAGCTATCCTGACTGTCAAGGATAGAAAGTACAAGCAAGTCAGATGTTCCATTTAAGAATAAAGTTTTCACTCATATTTTTATCTCCTGTAGCACTACAATAAACACATACTGATGTTTTCTCATGTTCAATATTTTTTTATTCAAAACATTGTTGACAACAATATTTTTAGGTGATAAAATACAATTGCAAGGGGTAACAGACAAAAATTATAGTCAAGATTACCATATGTATTTATCGGTGTAAGAATTTATAAGTTTTCTCAATAATATAATAGAGAGGAATGACTTCCCATGTGGTTTTTAGTTAAAAATTAACCGTTTACAAAAATATATAAACTTTACTAGGAGTGAATATACATGAAGAAATTTAAAGCTTTACTATCTATAATTATTGTTGTTACGATTGCTTTTTTAAGTATCCTTAATACCTTTGCTTTAACAAACATAAATAATGAATTTGCTATTTCTGTTGATTGTGAGGAAGAATATGCATATTCATCGCTCAGATTTAATATTTATAAAATGATTGAAACAAGCAATACAGATTTTGGTATACAATACGAACATATATATGATAAAACTGTAAGTGTTGATAATGATGGAGTATATAAATTCTCCAGTAATTCAAGTTGCGTTTATATTGAAGTGGTTAAAGACAGCATCCAGCAGGGATATTGTGTAAACAAACCTTCTAAAGTACTTAATGAAAACAATACCGTTGCTAATTTCTTAATATCTAAAGAAAATCTAACTTTGATGAATTCTCTTAGCAACGAGATAAATTTATCAACAAACAATAACACAAATATGGTATCAGATTGCCCTGAGTGTGGTTCATGTTCTCAACAAGTTAATAATTATGATATTCAGTTAGCAAATTTAAACAGAGCTGCATCCACCAATCCAAATTATGTGCCAAATTATATAAACGATGGCGAATACACCAATGGCTTTTTTACTATACATTATGAATCCGATTTGTATTCTGATAGTATAATTAACGCTATATATTATCAGTTATCATTCTCAAAAGCATCATTGTGCTCTACATATATGTTTGAAACACCTATCTTAAAAGAAGGGGATTCAACATATCATGTTTACTTAAATCCTAATTTAGGCTATGCCGGTGTTACACCAAGATATTATAACGATAGTAATAACGCTTCATATATTGTGTTAGATATACCAACAACTTCGACTACTTTAAGTACAACCTATAAAAGTATTATTACACATGAGTTTATGCACGCAGTTCAATATGAATATTACGACACTTATGATCCTATTTTGTATGTATATAATGAAGCTACCGCACGATTAGCACAACTAATAATAGAACCAGCAAACTATATTGCTGATAGTGTAAATCTCTTTCTGGAAACACCAGAGTACTTTTTGTTTGATAACAGCAACAATCGCGGATCAGGTGGCGTTTTATTTCCGCTATATATTAAGGAGAATTATGGTGGTTTTACAACAATAAAAAATATATATGAGAGCTATCATGAGTGTCTGAACTTGTTTACAGCTATGGACTCAGTTCTTAGTTCATATGGTGCGAGTTTTGATGATGCATATTTAGAGTTTAGAGAAGCTTGTTACGATATTAGAAATAATTATAATCAGTATCAATCAAACTGGAGTAATTCTCCTGCGAAAACTATATTAACAGAAGATTATGTTCTATATACTATGCCCAAGTTATCTGCGAGATATTTTGAAGCTGTTGCCAGTGAATCTGGAGATTATTATACATTTACATTTTCTACAGCAAACAATACAAGCACTTCTATTTTAGACCTAAAGAGCATACAGACCAATAGTAATGGTGTATCTCAAACACAACCACTGACATTTACTGGTGGATATAAGATGGTAACATATTTTCTTAATCCCGGTTCGAAAGTTTGCTTAATGTTAAATAATACATCAACATCTATGACTGCATATGTTGATGCAAATTTGATTATTTAAGGAGAGATTTATTATGAAAAAAATTCTTGCATTTACTTTATCAGTAATCTTAGTTTGTGTGGCTATGGTTTTGCCTGTATCTGCACAGACTACCGACACAAACTCTGATACCAACAATACAGCTTCCATAGATGAAGCAACTTTTGACGAGGTAACCGCTGATGAATTTACAGTAACTGTTACTGCTGATTATTCAGACTTCATTAACGTTACTTGGAATGAAGTGACTGATGCTGATTATTATGTTCTGACTATTAAAAGCGAAGATCATGAAGATTATTCTATCAATAAAAATCTAAATAAAACTGAGTATAAGTGGTCTCCCCTAATGGACTGTTGCTATTTTTATATCAATGTAGAAGCTTACAACTCTGAAGACGAACTGATTTCTGTAAGTGGTAACATTGTTGTTGATGTAGATGTAGTCGGTGTATGGGATGGACTTATTATATATGGTGATGTAGAGTATGATCTCGATGTAAATATCAAGGATGCTACTTTGATTCAAAAAAGTCTTGCTGATCTGGTAACACTCAGTGAAATCGAGATAGAAATGGCTGATACCGACCAGGACGGAGAAGTTACAATCAAGGACGCAACTGATATTCAGAAGTTCGTCGCCGGAATCAAAGATTCGGATAGTCGCATAGGAAGGGAATCTATGATTGGCGGATGTCTGTACAATGCTACAATTGTAAAATAACCATCAAAGATGCTACTGCAATTCAGAAATACATTGCAGGACTGGAGTATTGATTATTAAATTCTATTTGTCATAAAATTTATTGTCATAAAAGTTAATAGTCTGAACTGAAAACAGGCACACAGTATTTTTTCTCTACTGTGTGCCTGTTGTATTTTTTGATATTGTGTTTTGATTATTCCAACTCGGTGTCGCCTGTGTAGAGGCGGTAGTACTGACCTTTTTCTGCAATCAGGTCTTCGTGGGTGCCGCGCTCAATGATTCTGCCCTTGTCCAGTACCATAATAACATCGGAGTTCTGGACTGTGGACAGTCTGTGGGCAATAACAAATACTGTTCTGCCCTTCATCAGAGCGTCCATACCACGCTGTACAAGGGATTCTGTACGGGTATCGATAGAGGATGTAGCCTCGTCAAGAATCATAACAGGGGGGTCTGCGATGGCAGCTCTTGCAATAGAGATAAGCTGTCTTTGTCCCTGAGAAAGGTTTGCGCCGTTGTTCTCAAGAACAGTGTCATAGCCCTGAGGCAGACGGCTGATGAAGCCATGTGCGTTTGCAAGTTTTGCGGCGGCAATAACTTCTTCGTCAGTAGCCGAGAGTTTGCCGTAGCGGATGTTCTCCATAACTGTACCTGTGAACAGGTTTGTCTCCTGAAGAACAATGCCCAGAGAGCGTCTCAGGTCGGCTTTCTTTATCTTGTTGATGTTGATTCCGTCATAACGGATTTTTCCGTCCTCAATATCATAGAAGCGGTTGATAAGGTTAGTGATTGTGGTCTTGCCTGCACCTGTAGCCCCAACAAAGGCAACCTTCTGTCCCGGCTGAGCATAGAGGGTGATGTTGTGAAGCACTGTCTTGCCCTCAACATAAGCAAAGTCTACATCGTAGAATCTTACCTCGCCCTTAAGCTCGGTGTAGGTGGTGGTGCCGTCCTCGTGGGGATGCTTCCAAGCCCACAGACCTGTATGTTCCTCTGTTTCTGTGAGTACGCCCTTTTCGTACTTTGCGTTAACAAGGGTAACATAGCCTTCGTCCTCTTCGGGCTTTTCGTCAAGAAGGTCGAAGATTCGCTGTGCACCTGCCAGAGCCATTACAACTGAACTTGCCTGCTGAGCCACCTGGCTGATAGGCATTGTGAAGCTCTTGGAGTAGAGCAGGAAGCTGACAATAACACCAAGGGTTAAACCCCGGTCAAGACCTGAGATTGCAATAAGTCCCCCCACAACTGCAATGAGTACATACTGAAGATGTCCCATATTACCTGTAATAGGGCCTAAGATGTTTACAAACTTATTTGCCTTATAGGATGTGTCGCAAAGGCTGTCATTAAGGGCATCAAATTCCTCTTTTGCTTTTTCTTCATGGTTGAAGACCTTGATGACTTTCTGTCCGTTGATCATCTCCTGGATAAAGCCGTTTTCTTTGCCCAGAGCCTGTTGCTGAGTTGCAAAGTATTTTCCGCTTTTGCCTGCAACAGAGCCTGTTATCATAAGTGTCAGACCAACAAATAAAAGTACAAAGAGGGTGAGCCATACGTTGGTTTTCAGCATAAATACAAGGTAAACAATAATGGTAACAACCGAGGACATAAGCTGGGGGATACTCTGAGAAACCATCTGTCTGAGAGTGTCTGTGTCGTTGGTATAGTGACTCATTACATCGCCGTGAGTGTGGCTGTCAAAATATCTTAAGGGCAGAGACTGCATATGGGTGAACATATCGTCTCTTATCTTCTTCATCATACCCTGAGTAATTACTATCATCAGAAGTTGCTGGAGAAGTGTTGCACCGATACCGCACAGGAAGATTCCTGCCATTCTTGCAATTGCAAGGAGTAAGGCGGAGTAGTCTGTAGAGGCATTTGCAAGGAGTACAGCGATATAATCATCAAAAACTGTACCGATAAAACTGCCACTTGCGGCACTTACCACAGAGGTGACAAGAATACACAGGAATACAAGGAGAAAACGCACCTTATGCTCTTTCCAGATGTATCCCAGAAGTCGTTTGAGCGTCTTTGACTGTGCTTTGTTCATAGTGGGCTTCTTGCATGCAAGAGCGGGATTGTGTTTCATAGGACCTGCCATTATGAAAGACCTCCTTTGCTCTGGGATTCAAAAACTTCTCTGTAGATATCACAGGATTCAAGAAGTTCGCTATGTGTGCCAACGGCTGCAATCTTGCCTTCATCCATAACAACAATCTTGTCTGCGTGTTCAATGGATGAAACTCGCTGGGCAATAATAATCTTTGTGGTCTCGGGGATAAACTCCTTCATCGCCTTCTGGATAAGGGAGTCTGTGTGGGTATCAACTGCACTTGTGGAGTCGTCAAGAATGAGGATTTTGGGAGTTTTCAGCAGAGCTCTTGCAATACATAAACGCTGTTTCTGACCACCTGATACGTTTGTACCGCCTTCTTCAATGTGGTAGTCGTAGCCCTCGGGGAAGGTGCTGATGAACTCATCTGCACAGGCAAGTTTACAAGCGTTTATGATTTCCTCATCTGTGGCAGATTCGTTGCCCCAGCGGAGGTTTTCTTTGATTGTGCCTGAGAAAAGAACATTCTTCTGCAGTACCATTGCAACAGAATCTCTCAGAGTTTTGATGTCGTATTCACGCACATCTCTGCCGCCTACAAGTACAGTACCGCCTGTGGCGTCATAAAGACGGGGGATAAGCTGAACAAGGGTGGATTTGGAACTACCTGTAGAGCCCAGGATACCAACGGTTTCTCCTGAATTTATCTTAAGATAAACATCAGAAAGACAGAGTTTGTACATATCTGAGGAGTAGCTGAAGTCCACATCTCTGAACTCGATAGAGCCGTCCTTGACCTCAGTTACGGGGTTCTCGGGGTTGTGGATGTCGGGAGTCTCGTCAAGCACCTCAACAATACGCTCTGCAGATGCTCTGGACATTGTAATCATAATGAAAATCATCGAGAGCATCATAAAGTTCATAAGTATCTGCATTGTGTAGGTGAACATACTTGTCAGCTCACCCTCAGTAAGCTCTGTACCCCCGGAGTTTACAATCAGATGGGCGCCAATCCAGGACACAAGGAGCATACAGGTGTAAACGCAGAGAAGCATCAGAGGAGAGTTGAAAGCAACAATTCTCTCGGCTTTTGTAGAGATTGAGTAGATAGAGTCGGAAACATCGGTGAACTTCTTTTTCTCTTCATCTTCTCTTACAAAGGATTTTACAACCCTTACTCCCCGGAGATTCTCCTGTGTAACTCTGTTTAAGTTGTCATAGATTCTGAACATCTTCATAAACAGAGGATAGGCAAACTTCATAATCATCAGAAGTCCCACCAAAAGCACAGGCACTACGCAAAGGTAGATACTGCCCAGTTTGGGGTGAATGTAGAACGCCATTACGAATGAGAAGATAATCATCATGGGACTGCGCACCGCAATACGTATGAGCATCTGATAAGAGTTCTGTACGTTTGTAACATCGGTGGTAAGTCGGGTGATGAGGGATGAGGAGGAGAATTTGTCAATGTTCAGGAAGGAGTAGTTCTGGATAGAATAGAACATATCCTTTCTCAGGTTCTTTGCAAAGCCTGTGGATGCCTTTGCGGCAAAATCTCCTGCCAATGTGCCGAAGCACATGGATACAAGGCAGCAACCAACCAGTAAAAGTCCAAGTTTAATCAGATTGTCAGCATTGCCCACAATCTCACCTGCGGCATTTTTGTAGTTGATGCCTTCGTTGATAAGTCGTGCAACAATCAGAGGAATGATAACTTCCATCAGCACTTCCCCTGAAATGAATAAGGGAGCGAGGATAGAGGGGAGTTTGTATTCTCTGATACTTTTTGCAAGTTTTCGAATCACTTCATATACCTCCTTATAAAGTTTTTACAGTACATAAATATGTATATGAGTATATTATATTTTTTGCATTTTTTAATGTCAAGCAAAACTAATTAAGTTGACAGAAAGTTAATATTTCTTAAGCCTCCCAAAAATAAATCGGAATATCCCGACCTCTTTTGCTCCGCAAAATCCACCTCTCACAGAGCCTGTCTCCCTCTGTCCCTTCGGGACATCTCCCTCATTGTATGAGGGAGTCTTCCCTTTAGGCAAGGGAGGCTCGTGTGGTGAATCCCTCCGACTTTTGTATTCTCCGTAGGGGGCGGCGCCCTCGATGCCCCGAAAGCCTTCCCCTTGAGGGGAAGGGGGACCGCATGCGGTGGATGAGGTGGAAAACTTCTTCAATAAATGAAGCATATTAAACGGACACCAAAGTGTCCTACACCTCATCAGTCACCTTTGGTGACAGCTTCCCCTCAAGGGGAAGCCTTTTTGCCCCCCTTGCCCTAAAGGGGGGGGAACGGCATCAGCCGTTCAGGGGGGATTCTCAAATAAGCCTTCCTCAAGGGGAAGCCTTTAAATTGCCTCACTTAGGTTTTAGGGAAATAAAAACCGACTGCACGAGGATGTACAGTCGGTAAATTATCACTTGATTTCGGTGATATCATAGGGAGTTGTCTGGTAAACAAAGTAGTTGAGCCAGTTGGAGTACAGCAGGTTTGCGTGACTTCTCCAACTCACTACAGGAGCCTTTTCGGGATTATCATCGGGGAAATAATTTTTGGGAATCTCAATGGGTTTGCCTGCGTTTACATCACGGATGTACTCATTTCTGAGGGTTTCTGCATCGTACTCAGAGTGTCCTGTAATGAATATCTGTCTGCCAAGTTTTGTGCCGATGGCGTAAACACCTGCCTCCTCAGAGGATGCAAGTATTCTCAGCTGAGGTACAGCCTCGATATCCTCTCTGTTTACTGTGGTGTGACGGGAGTGAGGTACCATAAACACATCGTCAAAACCTCGGAAGAGGATAGACTGTTTGTAGTCGGCAGTGTGGGGATAAACACCGAAAAGTTTTTTGTCAAGAGGCTGCTTCTGAATACCGTAGTGGTAGTAAAGCGCCGCCTGAGCGCCCCAGCAGATATGGAATGTAGAGGTGACGTGTGTCTTTGTCCATTCCATAATTTCACACAGTTCATCCCAGTATTCAACTTCTTCAAAGGGGAGATTTTCAACAGGTGCGCCTGTGATAATCATACCGTCAAACTTTCTGTCCCTTATCTCGTCAAAAGTCTTGTAGAAACGGAGCAGGTGGTCAGAAGAAACGTTCTTTGACTCATGGGTTGCTGTATGGATAAGCTCAATCTCAACCTGCAGGGGAGAGTTGCCCAGAAGCCTTATAAGCTGAGTTTCTGTTGCAATCTTTGTGGGCATCAGATTGAGTATAGCAATCTGCAGAGGACGGATGTCCTGAGTCATGGCCCTTGTCTCTGTAATGACAAAGATATTCTCGTCATTGAGAGTTTGGGTTGCAGGAAGTTCATTGGGAATCTTAATGGGCATATTATCATCACCTTTCGTGGGGAATACAGCCCCCCTTGCCTAAAGGGGGGAAGATTTCCGAATGGAAATCAGGGGGGATTGTCCTCATTTGCGACAGCAAATATATCGCACCGCAGGTATATAGAATTGCATCAGCAATATATCGCAAATTCATTTGTGAATTTATATGGCAAGGTGCCTTGCACCTTATTTTTATACTGCCTCAAATGCAGACTCGATATCTGCAATAAGGTCCTCTGCAGCCTCGATACCGCAGGAGAAACGAACAAGGTCGGGGGAGATGCCTGCAGCCTCAAGCTCTGTGTCTGACATCTGACGGTGAGTAGCACTTGCAGGGTGGAGACAACAGGTGCGTGCATCTGCAACGTGAGTCTCGATAGCGGCAATCTTCAGGTTCTTCATAAAGGTCTCAGCAGCAGTTCTGCCGCCTTTTACGCCGAAGGATACAACACCGCAGCCGCCGTACTTAAGGTACTTTTTGCCAAGTTCGTAGCACTCGTCACCCTCGAGACCTGAGTAGCGTACCCATGCTACCTTGGGATGATTCTTCAGATACTGTGCAACCCTGAGGCCGTTTTCGCAGTGACGCTGCATTCTCAGGTGGAGGCTCTCAAGGCCAAGGTTCAGATAGAATGCGTGCTGGGGAGACTGAATGCAGCCGAAGTCACGCATAAGCTGAGCAGTAGCCTTTGTGATATATGCACCTGCAAGACCGAATCTCTCTGTGTAGGTTACGCCGTGGTAACTTTCGTCAGGAGTACACAGTCCGGGGTATTTGTCGGGATATTTTGTCCAGTCGAACTTGCCTGAGTCAACAATGCAACCGCCTACGGATACACCGTGACCGTCAATGTACTTGGTTGTGGAGTGGATAACAATGTCTGCACCCCACTCAAAGGGACGGCAGGTAACGGGAGTAGCAAAGGTGTTGTCAATAATAAGGGGAACGCCGTTTCTGTGGGCA
>SVPX01000061.1 GCA_015065665.1 Oscillospiraceae bacterium
CTCAACACAGGAAACTGAAGCTTTTCATACTCCTGGGTTTCAGGTATACGGAAAGCCTCTGCATCAAAATATTCAATGACACCTTTTCTGACCACTGCATCAATAACAGCCTGTGTAACACCTGTAAAATAGCAGACTTCCTTAACAGATACCTCACCTGCATCGCAGACCAAATCTGCAACTGCCTGCTGTTTATCTGTTAATTTTCCCGAAAAGTCCTGTGAATTTTCGCAAACTCTAAGCATACGGACAGATTTATCCCCTATACGACGATAAGCATCATCAGATTTTGACAGATATCCTTTTTGAACAAGTCTTTCAAAGGGTGCAAAATCCGAAAAACCAAAGACACTCATCAGTTGCTCACGCCTGACAGATGATTTACACCCTGAAACATAATCACAGATTCTTCTTTCTTCATCTGTAAGTTCATCTGTAAGAGCATTCGGTACAGCCGAGTATACAGTTGTAATGTTGTAATTAAGACCTGCGGGAAGCATTGCTTTTACTGCCTCAAAATAGGTGCAGTAATAGTGTCTGTGCATATAATCAACCAGACTCAGCATTTCTCCTGACAAGACAGGTTCATCGTCAAGAACAGAAGTTATATACTTAAGTCCTGTGTTATCACCTGACTTCACATATATGACCATTCCCTGACGACTGCGGTTACCTCTTGCAAAAGGAACATTAACCCTGCAACCGGGTTGCAAGGTTGCTGCATCCTCAGACTTTACAGCATAATCGAAAATCTTGTCAAAATGATAGACTGTCCCCTCTACCGCAACACCTGCAATAAAGGTGTTATCACTCTTCATCCTGAGGCTCTAAAATATTAAATTTGTGATTCTTGAACTCCTCGATAGCAAGAAGTACGGGCTTTTCCTCGGTAATTACACCATCATCTTCAAAACCCTGTGCAATTTCTCTTGCTCTCTTTGCTACACCGATTACCAGTGCATAACGGCTCTCCTTACCACTTAACATATCATCAATAGACGCTCTGATCATTTTATGTTCACTCCTATAAAAATAATAATTAATATTTAAAGCATTCGCTTTATTTGACAGTTTAATGTATTCAGATTACTCTGAAAATTCCTTATGAAGTATTGAAATAACTTCGTCAACTGCTACCTCAAGTTTATCATTGATTACCTGATATTTATAAAGAGGTGCTGACTTTATTTCCTCCTCAGCCTGAGCAAGACGCTTAAGAATCACTTCTTCCTCTTCAGTTCCGCGTTTGCGGAGTCTGCGACCAAGTTCTTCTATACTGGGCGGAAGAATAAAAATGCTCACACACTCAGGGAAACGACTGATAACATTTGTACCGCCTACAACCTCGATTTCAAGGATTACATTGATACCTTCGGAAAGTTTATCCTCTACAATCTTTCTGGGTGTACCATACTGATTCTCGCAATACACAGCATGTTCAAGGAACTCGTCGTTTTCAATCATTCGATTAAATTCATCGTGAGTTATAAAGAAATAGTGTACGCCATGTTCTTCTCCAGGTCTGGGATCACGGGTTGTTGCGGATACAGAAAACTGAAGTTCAGGAAACTCCTTGAGTAAGTATTCCATAATAGTGCCTTTACCTACACCGGAGCAACCTGTGTAAACAATAAGTTTACCGCGTTTTTTGTTTTCATTACTCATTTTTCATCACCTTCATCTATTCTGTTGGCAATAGTCTCGGGAGAAATAGCAGAGAGGATGATATGGTCGCTGTCTGTAAAAAGAACAGCCTTACATCTTCTTCCGTATGTAGCATCCACAAGATTGCCTTTTTGCTTTGCTTCCTGAACAATTCTTTTAATAGGTGCCGAGTCAGGGCTGACAACAGCAATAAGTCTGTTTGCAGCAACTACATTGCCAAAGCCGATATTTATCAGTTTCATAAATTGTGCTCCTTACTCAATATTCTGAATCTGTTCGCGGATTTTTTCAATTTCTGACTTGATATTCACAACCTGATGTGCAAGTGAAGCGTCCTGCACCTTTGAGCCGATGGTATTGGCTTCACGATTCATCTCCTGCACAAGGAAATCAAGTTTTCTGCCTATAGGACCTGTTGCACCCATAATGGATTCAAGTTGGTCAAAATGACTGCGAAGACGGACTGTTTCCTCTGCAACAGCTACCTTATCAGCAAAGATCGCAACTTCTGTCAACACTCTCTGACGGTCAAAGGTATCGTTACCCACCAGTTCTTCGATCCTTGCACACAGACGCTTTTCGTACTCCTCAACAATAACAGGAGAACGATCTTCAATAATCTCAACGATATCAAGGATAGTCTTTGCTCTGTTCATAACATCAGCATACAGACGCTCACCCTCAACCTCACGCATCTGGATAAACTTGTCTACTGCTTCCTTAGCAACTGTAAGAACATTCTCAAGAATCTGCTCTTCGTTCTCAGGTGCCTTGTGTACTGTAAGCACATCGGGGAATCTTGCAATAGTTGTTGCAGTTGCATCATTCTGAACATTGTAGTTTTCTGCAATCTCAGAAAGAGCCTTGAAGTAACCTGTTGCAAGAGCGTGGTTTACGGTTACTGTGGAATCCTCTGCTTCGCCTGTGGAAACAATTGATACATACATATCAACCTTACCTCTGGAAACACGGGAGCCTACATAGGACTTGAGTTTCTCCTCAAGGAAAGCATAACCTCTGGAAGTTCTGCAGGAAAACTCAAAATACTTGTGATTTACACTCTTGAGTTCAACTGTGATTTCCTTACCGGAAAGTGTCGCTTCGGCTCTGCCGTAACCTGTCATGGATCTTATCATTACACTCATCCTTCCTGTAAAAAATTAAGGTTTGATGGCGTTTATCCTTTGCACTTATGCCTCTGATAAACGTTTCATTTAATTATATCATTATGTATATTCAGATACAATAGTTTTGTAACCAAATTGTAACCATTAAAATAATTTGCAAATACTGTATATATGTGCTATAATCTATAAGATATTTTATAAAAAGGGATGAATTTATATGTCAGGACATAATAAATGGAGTACCATTAAACAGAAAAAAGGCAAGAACGATGCTGCTCGTGCAAAGATTTTCACCAAAATCGGCAGAGAGCTTATCGTAGCAGTTAAAGAGGGTGGCAGTGCAGACCCCGCTGTTAACTCCAAACTCCGCGACTGTATCGCAAAAGCAAAAGCAAACAATGTTCCTAATGATAACATTGAGAGAATCATCAAGAAAGCTGCTGGCGACAACGATTCTGCTAACTATGAAGCAGTTACCTACGAAGGCTATGGTACAAGCGGTGTTGCTGTAATCGTTGAGGCTCTTACAGATAACCGTAACCGTACAGCAGGTGATGTTCGTCACTACTTTGATAAATTCGGCGGCAATATGGGCACACCCGGTTGTGTTAGCTTTATGTTTGAGCAGAAGGGTGTTATCGTAATCGACCGCGAAGACCTTGAGGCAGACGAAGACACAGTTATGGAACACGCACTCGAGGCAGGTGCTGCTGACTTTGAGGCAGATGAGGATGTATTCACAGTTTATACCGAGCCTGCTGATATGGGTGCTATCCGCGATGACCTTGCAGCAAAGGGTTATAACTTTGTTACTGCTGAGGTTGCTATGGTTCCCAACACATATGTAAAGGTAGACGACAAAGAATCTCAGGAGAAGCTCCAGAAAATGCTTGATATGTTCGAGGATAACGATGATATCCAGAACGTATGGCATAACTGGGAAATGACTGAGTAATAATTTAACATCAGAACAACAGAAAGGACAGTTCAGATTATGAACTGTCCTTTTTTATTTTCAAAAACCTTTGTTGAAGTTTTTCACAACCTGTTACAAAATGAAAACATCAGGTGTATAATTAAATAAAGTATAGTAAAAGGTGGTGTTCTGATGTTTAAAAAGGTCAAAAAATCAATCGTTGCCATTCTTCTTATTTGTATTTTTATGCTCTTCACAACAGCAAGTCCTATCAATGTTATGGCTGAAGAGTATTCTCTTACTGACTACACCACAGATATCCCCTACTCTATCGATGTAAGCAATAACAGAGTCACAATAACATCAGCAAACACCTATGATGAATTTTCGGTTATTACACCTGTTATCGGATGCTGTGTATATAACGGTGTGTTTTCCTTTCTGTCTTATACAGAAGAAAACTCAGACTTCTTCGCTTATGTTTACATATATGATATCGACACAAAAAGCCTGTTAAGTTACAGCACTACGCTTAAATTAAGACCAGATGAAACCCGTTTCACTTTTGACTGTGCAGGCTCTTTGTATCTTGTGGACTTCTCAAACGACTATATTATCAATCGTTTTTCATACGATGGCACCATATCAGCAATCGAATGCGATTCTCAAGTAAGACAGCTTATGTGTCTGGATGGTACCAATATTACTGTTATTTCCGCAGCAGGAATATACACAACGGCTTACATGACTTTATCATTTGTATCGGATGTTACAATAGATGTACCCTGCTATTATGCAGGTAACGGATATATCTGTGACAACTCATATAACAACTATATATATGAAAAAGGTGGTATATATTCCGAGGAAGAAGAAACCACAGTAACCACCCCACCAACTGAAACAACCGAAGAAGAATCAAGTTCTTCCTATGACAGAATATATATTGACGGCTCATATGTTTACGCACCATACAAAACAACTGTTGCTGTATTAAGAAAAACGCTCGGTTATACCAAAGATAACTTCACGGTATACAAAAAGAATGGAAGTTTACATTCCCAAGGCAGAGTCGGTACAGGCATGACCGCTGTCTTTGATGATAAAACATACACTATAATAGTATTGGGTGAAGTGACCGGTGAAGGTAACATAAACACCAGAGAAATCAATTTGCTGCTTGACTATAAAGTTGAACTGGTCGACCTTGAACCGGTTCAGAAAATGGCTTGTGATATTAACGCTGACGGAGAATTCTCCTTACAGGAACTTGTTGCAATAGCAAGAGTTGGCTGGGGTTATCACGATACAGTATATCAAGAATACTTAACGCTGCCGGTATCCTGATACCGACAGCGTTATTGTTTGCTTTACGTTATTTATTTGTCTACTTTTGTGTACCCTACACCATTGAGAACCAGATTGCCTTTATCAAGATAGTATGCAAAGCTGCCATCTTCTTTCTGACCGCCATAGTAATCAAGAGTTATGAGAATCTCATCTTCATACACAGTATACTTGAATTTATACTCCATACCAAGTCCGTAACCCATATACTCGCTGAATGAGTATTCGGAGAGATATGTGCCTGTGCCATCTGCATTGAATGTATATGTGCCGTACATCTCTTCTGTCCATGTACCAACAATACCATCAACAATATTAGGCTCTGTAATGCCGAGTTCGTCAGCAGATGCGTGGGTTATATTTTTAGGATCAACCTTGAGTTCAGGAAGTTTTGTCTTTACAAACTCAAGTGTACCTGCGGGAAAAGCAAATGTCATAACCTGTTTGTTGTCAGAAAAGGTTACCGCTGCCTGTCCGCCGTAAGAAGCAATAAAATAGAAATCAGATGTAATCACATCAATACCTTCAACTTCTTGCATTTCATAGGTGCCGAAGTATCTGATTCCGCCACCATCCATAGACACATTACCATCTTTATCAAAAACAAAATATGTGCCGCTGTCAGGAGCCTCGGAGAGAACATAAGCACCGCTGATACCGGGCTTGAAGAATGCATTGTAAATAAGAACAACAGAACTCAGTACAATTGCTGCAACAAGAATTGCAACTGTTGCGATAATGATTGTCTTCTGAACAACAGGCTTTCGGACAGGTGCTGTCTCCTCAACAGTTTCTGTATCTTCAGAAGCATCGTCTTCAGAATATGCACCATACTTTAACATCTCGTCATCGATATCGTCCTGTGATACATCAAGTGTTGAAGTTACTTCCTCTGAAACAACTTCTTCTGTCATATCCTCTGTTATAGATTCTGTTACTGGAATTTCTGTTACATCTTCGGTAACAGTTGTTTCCTCAGAAACCTCTGTACCGCTCAGGATATCGTCTTTGTTTATATCCATTATAAAACCTCCAAATAATAAACTTCTATTATATTACTATGTTTTTTTAAATAAATCAATATATTTTCTTTGATGATTGTGTGAATAGTTTCAGAGTGAATTGGCATATTTTATCCTAATTACCTTTTTCTATTGATATTTCAAAAGATTAATGATAAAATAACAATAATTATTTTTTGGATATAATTAACATTATTATATAAATGGGGATTTTATTATGAATTACATGGAAACTTACAAACAGTGGCTTGAGAATGCTACTGACGACCAGGCTCTTATTGACGAGCTTAAATCTATCGAGGGTAACGAAAAAGAAATCCACGATCGTTTTTACAGACAGCTTCAGTTTGGTACAGCAGGTCTCAGAGGTACTCTTGGTGCAGGTACAAACAGAATGAACATTTATGTTGTACGTCAGGCAACACAGGGACTTGCTAACTATGTAAACAAGAAATTCGGTGGTGGCGCAGTTGCCATCTCCCATGATAGCAGAATCAATGCTGATGTGTTTATGATTGAAGCTGCAAAGGTACTTGCTGCTAACGGTATTAAAGTTTATATCACAAAAGAACTTCAGCCCACACCAGTACTCAGTTACCTTGTTCGTCACTTTGGTTGCCAGGCAGGTATTATGATCACTGCAAGTCACAACCCTGCTGCATACAACGGTTATAAAGCATATGGCGAAGACGGCTGTCAGATGACAGATGTATCTGCCGGTATCGTTTATGATGAAATCTGCAATCTTGATATGTTCACAGGTACAAAACTTATGGACCTTCAGGATGCTCTTGATAAAGGTATCATCGAATATGTTGATGACAGCGTTTATACAGAGTATCTTGCAGAAGTTAAAAAGCAGCAGGTTAACCCCGGCATCTGCGAGGGTTCTGACCTTTCTGTTGTATATACACCTCTCAATGGTACAGGTAACAAACTTGTTCGCCGTGTGCTGTCTGAAATTGGTGTAGACAATGTATCTATTGTTAAAGAGCAGGAAATGCCCGACGGCAACTTCACAACCTGCTCCTTCCCTAACCCTGAAATCAAAGAAGCTCTTGAACTTGGACTTAAGTTGTGTGACGAGCTTAAACCTGACCTTCTCCTTGCAACAGACCCTGACGCAGACCGCGTTGGTATTGCTGTTCCCGATGAAGATGGCAGTTATCGTCTTATTACAGGTAACGAAACAGGCATTATGCTCACCGACTATATTCTCAAGTGCAAAAAAGAAAACGGCACTCTCCCTGAGAATCCAATTATTGTAAAGACTATTGTTTCTACAATTCTTATTAAGAGAATCTGTAAGAAATATGGCTGTTCTATGGTTGATGTTCTTACAGGTTTCAAATATATCGGTGAGGTTATCCTCGGTCTTGAACAGAACAACGAAACTGACAGATATCTCTTTGGCTTTGAAGAAAGCTACGGCTATCTTGCAGGCACTTATGTTCGTGATAAGGATGCAGTTGTTGCTTCTATGCTTATTGCTGAGATGGCTGCTTACTACAAAAAGCAGGGCAAAACCCTCTCTCAGGTTATTGACGAACTTTATCACGAGTACGGCTATTACTACAACAAGACTCTCAACTTCTACTTTGAAGGTGCAGAGGGTATGCAGAAGATGGCCGATATTATGAATGGTCTCCGTGTCAATGCACCCAAGGAAATCGCAAACTTCGCTGTTGAGGGTATTTGCGACTATCAGATGAGCACAGACACTGACCTTACAACAGGTAGCACAGAAACAATCAACCTGCCCAAGTCCAATGTTCTCTCCTACTCTCTGGAGGGTGGTAATGCAGCAATTGTTCGCCCCAGCGGTACAGAGCCCAAGATTAAGCTTTATCTTACATCTGTTGGTAAAGATAAGGCTGACGCACTTGCAATTATGGATAAACTGGAAGAGTCAGCCAAAGCACTTCTCGGTGTTTAATCCAAATCAATACAATAACTATAAACTCCGCACATTATTGATGTGCGGAGTATTTTATATCCTTGTTACCTTTTCTTTCTATTGACTTATGCGAACATTTGTTCTATAATAAAAATATAAAAAAGAAAAGAAGGAATATACTATGAAAGAATATGTATCAGTAACAGCACGATTTGATTGTGACGGTAACCTTATTCCCGTAGCAATTCATTGGAAAGACGGACGACATTTTGAAATTGAAAAGGTTCTGGATATAAAATACGCCGCCTCTGAGAAAAAAGGCGGCGCAGATATCAGATATTCCTGCAGAATAGCAGGTCAAAGACGGTATCTTTTTCTGGAAGATAACCGCTGGTTTGTGGATAGCAAAAACGCTGTATAAAATCACTCCTGAACAAATACAACATCATAACTTCTGTGGGGCATTTTAAGTTCTGTAACAACGCCCTCAGAATCAACCTGAGTTACAACAGCGGTTTCAGTTTTATCGTTGTTGTAAACCATCTGAATCTCGGTATCAGAGAGGATTTTATATGTACCACTTTCGTTGTTCACATTACCGTAAACTCCGATAAATGTAGTGAAAGTGCCGTCTTCTTTAAAGCACAGAGAACCGCCGTAATCACGCAACGCTGTGCCATAAACAGTATAAATATCTACCTCTTCTCCTGAAGCATTGTAGGCTTTCGCAGGACGATAGGATGCTGACAGACTGATTGTATACTCTGCTGTTTCACTTGTAACAGGCTCTGTTACAGTAGTAGTTGTTACATCAGAAGCCGCAACATTTTCTGTCTCGGTAGGCTGTGTTTCATCAACATTTTTGGGAGTACATCCTGCAAATGCAAAACAACAGATAACCGCCACTAAAATTAAAGAAATAAGTTTATTAAGATTCTTCATTGTTTTTAACCTCCATTTTTTCAAGTAAAGTTTTTCTTTTTATCATCTTACCCTGATAAAAAATGTATTCTTCCCCATCGCCTTTTCTGAGTTCTTCAAGGTCAATCTCAGGTTCATTTGAAACATCAACAGGCTCTGATACAGTTTTTGCCCTGTCAGAAGAAGTTTTAACCTCCACAGGAGCACCATCGTCTGCGATTACATCCAACATTCTGGGATAAAGATAATTACTTATCATCATAGCACAAGGAGCAGGAATAAGCAATGAGAGTGAAAGAGCGATATAAACCACCAGAAGCACCTTAACGATAATTGCAGGAAAAACACTTGAACTGTAGAAAATAACTATGATTGGCATAAGAACTACAGCAAGATAAGCCAGAATACTGAAGGTAGCAAAAAAGTTATACTTAAGTTCGCCAAAAGTCATAAGAGCGCTGTTCTTGTATATATCTTTCAGCTTAAGATCAAAGGAAACCGTCATAAGCGGCGCCGCATAGAACAGAAACAGAAAGAAAAAACAAATCAGTATTGAAATAAACATGAGAAGATAAAAGAACCAGTTTTCAGCAGCAAGACTTATGTAAACAGCAACACTGAAATAGCAGACAAGATATGCCATGTAGCAAAGAAAACCACCCAGTAAGAATTTAAGTCCGTTTTCTTTTACAGCGTCAAAATATGTTCTGAATAATTTATCCGGTTTCTTTCCTTGAGAAAACTCACGGGATAAAGCAACAACACCTGAATAAAAAGGACTTGCAAAGATAATTGCAAGAGGTAAAGTTATTGGCACTATGGGAAGCACATAAACACACAACATATAAGCAACCAAAATAGAAATCAGAAGAGGTAAAGCAAAAATAAGATTTGTCACCATCATCCAACCGAAGTTTGTTTTGAGATTGTCAAGCATCAACTCAAAACCCAGTTTTTTTCTTTCCTGATTCATAACACACTTCCTAACATAAAATATCAAAAAAATAATCCTGAGAACCCGGTCCACAGTAACATATCAGTTAATGCCGCAACAGCAGTAATCAACAGCATGTAAAAACTGCGTAACAGAAAATTGTGAACATAAGCGGAAACAGGCTGCATATTCTCACCTGAGAAGAAAACAGTTTTTGCAATCCGACAAGAAAGCTCGTTTGCCTGTATACACTCTATAATAAGAGCAAAAGAAAAGATAAATGTACCAGCAAGAATCACGAGCAGGTAAAACCCTACACCCTTCAAACCATATGTAATAAAGAGATAGCCTGCAGATAAACCCACTCCAAATCCCTTAAAAGCAGGAGCAACCAGAGTAACTGCCATTCCCCATGGTGAAAGTCCGCATAAAAACACAAACAACAAGAACAGAAAGTCAGATGCAAAGCTTGTTGCAAAAGTTGAAAAAACAGGCTGATCCATTCTGGCACTCAAATTGGTTGTAAACAGAAAATTAAGGCCATCCAGAAGTTTTGAATCCGCTCCCTTTGCTGACAAAGAACCCATCAACAACCCACAGGCATATACAAACACAAACAATGAAATTGCGCCGTATCTTTTAAGGAATACAGTCACAGATGAGTAATTTCGTCTTGTGGCTGTATGATTATTTCTGCGTCTGGTAAATGTAAAAACAATACTTTTCATAAGTTCCTCCTGTAACGGTTGTCCGTATTCAGTAAAACTTATGAACAAATAAAAGCAATTATGCCTCTGCGGCAAGTTCTCCTGCTCGTTTTGTACAAGCAGCCATTGCTTCCTTTATAGTATTTTCAAGGTTATTTTCATAGAAAACATTAAGTGCTTCAATGGTGGTTCCACCCTTGGAGCTTACCTTTTTTATAAGAGTATCAGGATCATCACCTGATGTTCTGAGCATCTCAGCACTACCCTCCATAGCAGCACAAATAAGGTCCATCGCATTCTGTCTGTCAATGCCAACAGACTCAGCATAATCAGCCATAGCCTTAGCAAATAAATAGAAATATGCAGGTGAAGAGCCATTGACAGAAATAATAGCGTCCATTTTATCTTCTGTGAATACTCTAGTCACACCGGTGGAAGAGAACATAGAAGTCACAACTTCTTTTACCTCCTCACCCACTCCGTCAGAAAAGCAAAGTGCAGTTGCACCCTTGCCAACAAGGAGAGGTGTGTTGGGCATAACCCTGACAACAGGGCAATTAAGAGATAAACCTCTGCGTACAAAATCAATTGTAATGCCAGCGGCAATAGATACAAAAGTCTTTGTTAAATCAGCAGAAGATGCGATTTCTGCAAGAACCTCGGAATAATTCTGAGGTTTAACAGCAAGTACGATGATATCGCAATTTTTGGTAACAGAAGGGCTGTCAGGTTGTACGCTGATTCCCTTTGCTCTGAAACTCTCAAGTTTAGCCGCATCCATATCAAAAACAAAAATGTCTGCAGGATTAACTTCTGCACCAAGGAGTCCACCGATAATGGCTGTTGCCATATTACCTGCTCCGATAAAACCTATTTTCATATTAGCCTCCATTGAAAATCAAATCATAATTTAGTAGAAGAATTCACAGCACAAGTAAACTTGTATCCGTATACATTCTTTGTGCCG
>SVPX01000062.1 GCA_015065665.1 Oscillospiraceae bacterium
TAACAGAGTTACAAATGCTACTATGTCATTAAGGAGGTGCAGAAGCATGGCAAAATGTGATTTCTGCGGAAAGGACGTTAAGTTCGGAATTAAGGTTTCTCACTCTCACAGACGCTCCAACAGAACTTGGAAGCCCAATGTGCAGAGAGTAAAGGCTGTTGTTAACGGCACACCCAAGCACGTTTATGCTTGCACCCGTTGCTTACGTTCAGGTAAAGTTCAGAGAGCTGTTTAATCTGCTCTTTGCGCATATTGCAAATTCGCATAACGGTATTTAAAGTCCTTCGAGTAATCGGAGGACTTTTTACTTTATACAAATATGCGGTACAAACAGAGCTCTCCTCTCAGTACAATGCCAAATCACAAAATAACAGAGGGAAACAGACACAGTTGAGTTTGCTCAAATTATAAAAACATAATACTATTCGGCAGGAACAAGCCCTGCCCTACAAAAAGAACGGTCGGAACAGAAAATTCTGTTCCGACCATTTTTATATAATATTATTTGATAGAATTAACCTACATCAATTGTCATATCGCCACCGCACAATGTGCAAGTACCGGGGTCTTCGTTTGCCTGAACTGTTTCTCTACAATCTTCGCAAAACCAAGTTGATGCAGTTGCTGCATCACGAAGTGCCTCAAGGTCAGGCTGCTCTGTGTAGATTGTAAGGAACTCGCCCTTATTTACAAGGTTAAAGTCATCAATTACAATCCAGATTTCCTCTCCCTCTACACCTGTATAGTCTGCAGACTGAGGTGAACCGTTGTTAGAGATAATAACATTGTATGCCTCACCCTCAGGAAGTGCTGCATTGATTGAGAACCAACCGTCACCATCGTCTACCATAGGAACGCCGGGCCATGACTTGAACGCATTACCGCCGGATGTGCTCCATGCCCAGAGGTAGGGAGTCCATGTCTCATTTGCATCAAGGTGTGCTGCATGAATCTTGTAACCGGATGCAGAATAGTCGTAGTAGTAATCTACATTTGTGTTACCGCCTGCAACGATACCTGTAGCATTCTCAGGAAGAGTCTTGGAAAGCTCGTAAAGCTCAATCTTGATTGCCTCTGTCTCATACTCTGCGCCTACTCTGTACTTCTTTGTAACAGCAGGAGCAAGTGTAATAACTGTGCCGTCATCCTTAGTATGACAGAAGTTTGTTGTAACTGTACCGATGCTTACAGACATACCAGCAAGGTGCTTCTGAAGCATTGTTGCATCCTTGATATTAACAGAGCCTGTGTAGTCATAGTCGCCGTCTTCAAGCTGCTTTTCATCAAAATCAACAAGACCTGCAATATACTTCTGGATTGCAGTTGCATCAGCGATAGTAACCTTACCATCCTTGTTTGCATCACCTGTAAGGAGTCTCTCTGCCTTGTAAAGGTTGTACTTATATGTGATTGTAGTATCTTCCTCTGTGAATACACCCTTTGCATCACCCTCAACGGAGTCAAAGTCATACTCAAGGCTCAGAGAAGAATCCATTGCTGTCTCGTAACCGTTACCGATTTTACCTGTGATAACCTGAGTTGTAAGAACAACATCTGTATCCTTGTCAATGTGCTTAACGATTACCTTGCTGTCGCCGGACTCAAGGTTTACAGCCTCAAAGCTCTCTTTATCAACAGCGATAAGAGCTGAAGAGGGAGCAACTGTGAATGTGTTACCCTTTACTTCATAAAGAGCATCTACACCTGCACAGGTGTTATCAGCAACAACTACCCATGTATCAACTGTCTCATCCTTGATTGTAACCTGAACGGACTCGAAGGGATTGCTGTTCATAAGAACAGTAACCTTTTTCCACTCGCCCTCTGTTGTGTTCTCTACTGTGTAGCCGAGAGTCTCGGTAACAGCTGTGAGAGAATCGTTCATTGTGTATGCAAGTTTGAACTCATCATTACCTGATGTGAAAGGAGAGAATGCTTTACGGATATCAATGAGACCTCTGTAGTAAGAAACAAGGTCTGCATTGGAAACAGCAAGTTCCCAGTCCATCATATTTGTAGCAATGGGAGAGCTGTAGCTGTTGTGATCGCCGTCCTTTGTACGAGCCATCTCTTCACCTGCAAGGTAGAAGCAGATACCCTGAGATGTTGTGATAGCAGCTGCACCCAGCTTGTTCATCTCGATAAGGTCGGAATATCTCTGTCTGAAGTTAGCGTCTGTGCCATATACAGAAGCAACAAGTCTGTCATAGAGTGTGTGGTTATCGTGACAAGCAACATAAGTTACACACTGTGTGGGAGCCTGGGGTGACCATGTGCCGCCGCGGCCTACTGTGTTTGCACGGATACCGTAAGCAACACCGGAAGCAGAAGCCTTGGAACCCTGAAGGAAGCCTGTGCCTGTCTCTGCAAATACGTTACCCTTGAGAGAGTCACGAATCTGATCGTTGAACATAGCAACTCTGGGGTCAACATACTTTGCGTTTGCCTGTGAGCAGCTTACTGTCTTTGTATCTGCACAAGTATACTTGTCAAATACAGAAGAGGAAGCGTTCCAGCCCTCACCGTACATAATGATTCTGGAATCAATCTTGTCCAGATCAGCACGGATAAGGTTCATTGTCTCTGCATCGTGAATACCCATAAGGTCAAAACGGAAACCGTCAACGTGGTACTCCTCTGCCCAGTAGCGGCAGCTGTCAATCATAAACTTACGATACATTGCACGCTCGGAAGCTGTGTCGTTTGCACAGCCGGAAGCATTTGACCAACCGCCTGCCTCGTTGAAACGATAGTAGTAGTTGGGAACTGCCAGCTGGAAGTTAGATGTGTCTGTAAAGTATGTGTGGTTGTATACAACGTCCATAATAACACCGATTCCTGCCTCGTGGAGAGCCTGAATCATCTGCTTACACTCGTTGATACGAACATTACCATCATAGGGATTGGAAGAATAGCTACCCTCGGGAGCATTGTAGTTCTCAGGGTCATAGCCCCAGTTGTACTGATCTGCAAGGTCCTTTGTCTCGTTAACTGTTGCAAAATCATAGAAGGGGTTGATCTGAACGTGAGTGATACCAAGCTCCTTGAGGTAATCAACACAAGTGGGGATGGAACCCTCACCGTTTACTGTTGTACCCTTTTCTGTGAAAGCAAGGAACTTACCGCGGTTTGCTTCGCTTACACCTGATGTCTCAGATGCAGAGAAGTCACGAACAACTACTTCCCAGATGATAGCATCTGTCTGCTCGTCAACATAGATGTGAGCATCCTTGTCCCAACCCTCGGGGTCTGTGGAATCAAGGTCAACTACCATTGCACGGTCGCCGTTTACACCAACAGCCTTAGCATAGGGATCAACAAAAGAAGCTGTCTTCTCCTTATCGCTTACAAGAGCTGTGTTTGTGGATGTGTAAACATAGTAAACATTCTTAAGGTCGCCTTCAATTGTAACGGACCATGTGCCTGTCCACTTGCCATCTGCCATATCCTTGGACATAGCATAGGAACCAAGTGATGCTGCGCCTTCTTCCTCATCGCTACCTGTTGTGAAAAGGTCAACATTAACTTCTGTGGAAGTGGGAGCCCAGAGCTTGAATGTTGTAGCCTCAGGTGTGTAGGTGCAACCCAGATCATCACCATCGTAGGCAAATTCATCATCCAGAGCCATAGCAGCTGCGGAATAGGGGTTTGTTATCTCATCTTTTGAGCTTTCTGTAACAGGTTCAGTAACAGTTGTCTCGGGGACTGTTGTGTCCTCAGCGCCTGCTGAAACCATAGAAACAGTAACAGTACTTACCAGAAGAAGTACAACAAGCAAAACTGAGATAATGCTTTTGAGTTTCATAAGTTTTCCTCCTTATTTTTTATAATTGTTTGCTGCTCTTTAATATAAAAAACAGCATAAAATTAACTCATATTAATTATAAAATATTCTTAAAAGAATTTCTATACATAAATGTAAAAAAGTCGGAACTTTTTAAACAAACACAAAAAAGGGATAGGTCAATACCTATCCCTATCTTTAAATATGGTTAATTCTTGTTGTAAATAATTTTTGTAAAATTAAAAGTCTATATCATCCTGCTCAATAAGGATAAGTGCACTTGTGGGAGGCACACAGATTACTCTGCTGTACTCACCGATAAACTCGGTTCCTGCTTCCTCCTGATTAACAAGAGCATCCCACCAGTTTGTAAGTCCGTGAGCAGCAAGGTCAAAACACTCCTGATGATGAGCACCATTAAAGAGAAGAAGCATCTTGCGGTTCTTTCCGAAAGCCTCACCCTCAAGTGTATAACCTGCACCTGTAGGATTATCTGTAAAGAGCCACATACCCTTATGGATTGTACCCTCTGTATGGTCACGGAAGGGAGCAAAGAACTTTCTCAACCTGATAAGGCCCTTATAGTAGTCAACCAGGTCCTTATACTCAACAATTCTGTTCCAATCGATACGATTGAGTTTGGAGGGAGAGCAGTATGTGTTATGCTCACCCAGCTTTGTACGAGCCATTTCCTCACCTGCAAGAACAAAAGGAATACCCTGGCTTGTGAACATAATAGCCGCTGCAAGTTTGTTCATTCTTATAATATCCTCGTGACGCTTATCGTACTGAGGATTATTGGGATGAACAGAAACGCAGAGTTTATCATACATTGTTCTGCCATCATGACAAGATGCGTAGTTAACAGCCTGAGAAGGTGTACGAGCCCAGAAGTCTGTCTCAGCACGAACTGCACGGAAAAGCTCATTACGGCGGGAACCGTTCTGAACAAATCCACAACTGTGCTGCTCAAACTCGTTGCCCTTTACTGCATCTCGGTAGTTGTCGCAGAATGCTGCAACATTATTGGGGAGATGATGCATATTCTTCTGATTTGCCATAATTGTGCCGGGCTGACAAGCAGTGAACATATCCCATGCCTCACCATACATGAGAATCTTTTCGCCATTCTCAAGAGTGTTGAGGGCTTTTCTGATTTCGTTCATTGTTTCTACATCATGAAGGCCCATAAGGTCAAAGCGGAAGCCGTCAAGGTGATACTCCTGTGCCCAGTACATAATGGAGTCAACCATAAACTTGCGGTACATCTTATGCTCGGATGCAGTGTCGTTACCACAACCTGAGCCATTGGACCAATTTCCGTCCTTGTTATATCTGTAATAGTAGCCGGGAACAGAAATATCAAACCAGGAGCCTACGCCGGAGTAGGTGTGGTTATATACAACGTCCATAACAACTGCAATACCCGCCTCGTGAAGAGCCTTGATCATCTCTTTGCACTCGCGGATTCTTACATCGCCCTCATAAGGGTTGGTGGAGAAACTACCCTCGGGCAGGTTGTAGTTTTTGGGATCATAACCCCAGTTATACTGGTCAGCCGATGAAGCCTCATCAACTGAACCGAAATCGAAGAAAGGATTAATCTGAACACAGTTGATACCCAGCTCTTTAAGGTAGTCAACACAGGTTGCAGGGGCACCCTCTTTACCATAAAGTGTTGTATGCTCGGTAAAAGCCATAAACTTACCGCGATGTTTCTCTGACACACCGCTGGATTCATCATAAGAAAAGTCGCGTACCTGAACCTCCCATATAATTGCATCTGTGGGACGGTCGAAAAGGATTCTCTCGTCCTTATCCCAACCAACAGGGTTTGTTTTTGAAAGGTCAACAACCATTGAACGATTGCCGTTTACACCTGCTGCTCTTGCATAGATATCTGCTGTTTCTCTCTCTCCAAAATCGGGATGAGTAACAAGGTAAGTGTAGTATACTCCTGCAAGGTCACCCACTGCTGTGTAAGACCATACGCCTTTTTCGTTCTTAACCATAGGACAGGTTGCAAGAACTCTTGCACCGGGCTCGTTGTCGCTACCTGTTCCGTAAAAACGAACCTTTACCTCGGTAGCAATAGGAGACCACAGACGAAACTCAGTGGATTCCTTTTTATAAATTGCTCCAAGTTCACCATCAAAGAAGAAATACTTATCAAGCTGAACTCCGGAGTTTGCTAAAATGTGTTTGTAATTATTCATATATACCCCTCGTGGACTACTCAGAAATAACAAATAAAAATCCGAATTATTTCTGAAAACATATACGCGTATTATACCACAGGTGATTTAGTAAAGTAAATAGGTTGAACGGTGCAAAAAATGTTTTTTATGGTTGTTTTTTTACTTATTTTTACAACAAAAGACAACAAATAACTATATATAGTTAAATATAATACTCTGCTCTATTAGAAAGACATTCTTCAATCCTAAGGAGTTGATTATACTTTGCTGTACGCTCACTTCTGCAGGGAGCACCGGTCTTTATCTGTCCTGCACCTGTAGCAACTGCAATATCCGCAATTGTTGTATCCTCACTTTCTCCCGAGCGATGAGAAATAACCGCAGTATATCCTGCCCTGTGAGCAAACTCAACCGCTCTGAATGTCTCTGTCAGAGTACCTATCTGATTTACTTTGATGAGAATTGAGTTTGCAGCCTTCATATTCACACCCTGACACAGACGTTTTTCGTTTGTAACAAACAGGTCATCACCTACAAGCTGAAGTCTGCCACCCAGTTTTTCTGTAAGGCTTACCCAACCTGCCCAGTCGTTTTCAGATAAGGGATCTTCTATTGATATAATAGGATATTTCATAGACAATGTGCTGAAATATTCAATTAATTCCTCTGATGTCATCTGTACCTGTCGCTTGGGCAAGATATACTTTCCGTTTTCAAACCACTCGGAAGCCGCCGCATCCAGAGCAATCTTTGTATTTTCCTTTGTATATCCTGCTTTATTTACAGCTTTCATAATAAGTTCTATTGCCTGCTCGTCACTTTCAAGGTCAGGGGCAAAACCTCCCTCATCACCTACCGCCGTGGACTTGCCAAGGCTTTTAAGAAGTTCTTTCAGACAATGATAAATCTCACAGCATTGTTGAAGTCCTTTCTCAAAACTCTCTGCACCTGTGGGCATAATCATAAATTCCTGAATATCAATGTTATTAGAAGCGTGAGCGCCGCCATTGAGAATATTCATCATAGGCACAGGCATACGGGTGGAAAAAGGTGTACCAAGATATCTCCACAACGGAAGTTTAAGATACTTTGCTGCTGCCTTTGCAACCGCTATAGATACCGCAAGGGTTGCATTAGCACCCAAGTTGCTCTTGTTATCCGTATTATCCATCTTGATCATCATACGGTCAATCTCAATCTGCTCAAGACAGCTTCTGCCAAGGAGCGCAGGTGCAACGAGATTCTTAATATTATTCACAGCCTTTGTGACGCCCTTGCCCATATATGCTTTACCACCATCACGAAGTTCAACTGCCTCGTACTCTCCTGTTGAAGCACCTGATGGCACAATTGCACAGCCTTTATCCCCTGATTCAAGGGTTACCTGGCATTCTACTGTAGGAAATCCTCTTGAATCCAACACCTGACGAGCCTTCACTTCTTTGATTGCATATTCCATATATATCCTCCTTTTTTCTTTTATCATCCCCCTGTCCTCACAGATTATTCGTGAACACTTTTTCAACTTTCGGATATTATTTAATAGAAAGGAGGTTATGCTTTGGAGCCTGTTTTATATACTGTGGTGGAGGGTAACACCCTGTGGGGAATCGCAAATTTCTTTGGCACAACTGTGGAGGAGATAATAAATCTCAACGATCTGACAGAGCCTGAGCTTATATATCCCGGTCAGAAACTGAAAATCCCTGTTGACAGACCTTATCCGCCCCGTTACTATGCAGTCCGCCCTGCAGACACCCTGTGGAGCATTGCACAGAGATACTCAACAACAGTAAACAATCTTCTCGAACTTAACAATCTGGGAAATCCCAACCTGATTTATCCCGGTCAGATACTGAGATTAAGAGCCTGATTACACTACCGCAGGATGGGTAGATGCACTTTACTCCACTTATCCTGCGGTGCAGATTCTTAATAATAAAAGAGAAAATTGGGAAAATTTGCTTTTTTCTGACATTTATGCTATAATTTCTGCTTGGTGATAACAATGATAAAAATTCTATCTTCCATTTTTCTGAAAAACGCTGATAAAGCAACCGAAACAGGCAGACGGGCTTGGGGTATGATGTGTTCAATTCTGGGCATTGCTCTCAACATCCTGCTGTTTGTAATCAAGTTACTTGCAGGTACTTTGTCGGGTTCAATTGCAATTACAGCAGATGCATTCAACAATCTGTCTGATGCAGGTTCATCGGTGATAACTCTTATCGGGTTCCGGTTTGCAGGTATGAAGCCCGACCCCAAGCATCCCTTTGGTCACGGCAGAATCGAGTACATATCGGGACTTCTTGTTTCCATTGTAATCGTTATTGTGGGTTTTGAACTCCTTATTTCTTCTATCAAGAAAATAATGACTCCGGAGCCTCTCACAGGTAATTATCTGCTTACAATACTCATCCTTATTATTTCTATACTTATTAAAGGTTATATGTTCTACTATAACCGCAAGGTAGGTAAAGAGATTGACTCTGCAGGTATGAAAGCAACATCAATGGACAGCATCTCTGACTGTGCTGCAACTTCTGTAGTACTTATCTCTGTTATCATCGGTGCAGTGTGGAATGTTTCTGTTGACGGATGGTTTGGTGCTGCAGTTTCAATGTTCGTACTCTTTGCAGGTTTCCGCTCTGCTTACGAGACTATCCAGCCACTCCTTGGTGTTTCTCCCGAAGAGGATTTTGTAAAAGAAATTGAAGAAACCGTTATGGCACACAGTGTAGTACTGGGGATTCACGATATGGTTATCCACGATTACGGTCCCGGCAGAAAGATGATGTCACTTCACGCAGAGGTTGACGGCAAAGGGAATATTTTTGAAATTCACAACGAAATAGATATTATCGAGCAGGAGTTGAGAGAGAAATTCTCCTGCGAGACAGTAATTCATATGGACCCCATTGAGACCGACAACGATGCGGTCACAGGGTTCAGAGAGACCGCTGTAGAGGCTATCAGAGAGATTCATCCTGATGCAACCATTCACGATTTCCGTATGGTACCCGGTCCTCACCACAACAATCTGATTTTTGATGCTGTTATCCCCCACGATGTAAAGGGTACAGAGGATGAACTTAAAGCAAGAATCTCTGAACTTATCAAGTCAAGATGCTCAAACTGCAACGCAGTTGTCACCATTGACAGACCTTATACAATCCTATAAAAACTACAAGCCCCGAAGAAATATCGGGGTTTTCGTTTTTTAGCGGTATAAAGATTGACAAGTTTTCATTATGATGCTATAATTTGTCTAATCTTCATAAGCACAAATGCATTGACCGGGAAGAAGTAAGTATATATGGAGTTCTCAGAGAACAGACGGGTGGTGTGAGTCTGTAACAAGATATATTCCCAATACATCCCGAGAGCAGCACACTGAACTTTCTGCACACTTATGCAGATTAAGTAGGCTGTGACGGTAGGCCGTCCGTTATTCGGCAGGGTATTTTTTGATATACAAAGATACCTGCAGAGAGGCTCTATGCTGTGAAGCAGGAGCAACTTGAGGTGGTACCGCGATTATTTCGTCCTCAAAAGCACTTTTTACTTTTGTGCTTTTGAGGTTTTTTATTTTATCCGAGGGAGATATAAAAGATGACAATTATTGATATGCTTGAAAGAAACGCCGCTGAGTTTTCATCGGACGTTGCACTTGTAGAGATTAACCCCGGTCAACCTGAAACCCGCCGTCTTACATGGCGTGACTACGACCTGGTACAGGAGACTGAGAAGAAATACTTCCGCCGCGAGATAACCTGGAGTGTATTTGATGAAAAAGCAAACCGCTTTGCAAATGCACTTATGGCACGTGGCATCAAAAAAGGTGACAAGGTTGCAATTCTTCTGATGAACTGCATTGAATGGCTTCCTATTTATTTTGGTATTCTTAAAACAGGTGCATTGGCTGTACCGCTTAACTTCAGATATGCAAGTGATGAGATTGACTACTGTCTCACTCTTGCGGAATGTGATGCTCTTGTTTTCGGTCCCGAGTTCATTGGTCGAGTTGAGGATATTGTTGAGAGTATCAGCAAGAATCGTCTTCTCATCTATGCAGGTGGTCAGGGCTGTCCCACATTCGCAGAGGACTATACAGATATGACTATGGAGTGTTCCTCCCAGTCCCCCTCAGTTGAACTTACAGAGGACGACTATGCCGCCATCTACTTCTCGTCAGGCACAACAGGTTTCCCCAAGGCTATTCTTCACAAGCACAGAAGCCTTACCCATTCCTGCAAGGTTGAGCAGAATCACCATGGACAGACAAAAGACGATGTTTTCCTTTGCATTCCTCCTTTGTACCACACAGGAGCAAAGATGCACTGGTTCGGAAGTCTTCTCTCAGGTGGTAAAGCAGTACTCCTTAAGGGTACACGCCCCGAATATGTTTTCGATGCAGTTTCCAAAGAAAAATGTACAATCGTCTGGCTCCTTGTTCCCTGGGCACAGGATATACTCAACGCTATGGATTCAGGCGCTCTCAATCCTGCTGATTATGACCTCTCCCAGTGGAGACTGATGCACATTGGTGCACAGCCTGTTCCCATGAGTCTTATCAAACGTTGGAAAGAGTACTTCCCCGACCATCAGTATGATACAAACTATGGTCTTTCCGAGTCTATCGGTCCCGGCTGTGTACACCTTGGAGTTGAGAACATCCACAAGGTTGGTGCAATCGGCAAACCCGGTTACGGTTGGGAAATCAAGATTGTAAACGAAATGAATGAGATAGTAGCACAAGGCGAGGTTGGTGAACTCTGCGTAAAAGGTCCCGGCGTTATGACCTGCTACTACAACGATGAGGTTGCAACTGCCGCTTCTATCAAAGACGGATGGCTGTATACAGGTGATATGGCAAAAGAAGACGAGGACGGTTTCATCTTCCTTGTAGACCGCAAAAAGGATGTTATCATCTCAGGCGGTGAGAATCTCTACCCTGTTCAGATTGAGGATTTCCTCAGAGGACACAAGTCCATCAACGATGTTGCTGTTATCGGTCTCCCTGATGAAAGACTGGGCGAGATTGCCGCGGCTATCATCGAGCTGAAAGAGGGCTTTGATGCTACAGAAGAAGAGATAAACGAATTCTGCAAGGCTCTGCCCAGATATAAGCGTCCCCACAGAATCATCTTTGCAAAAG